>JAHHJQ010000172.1 GCA_018680005.1 Bacteroidia bacterium
GGTTTTCAACTTCGAGGAAGACCATAGAATTGTTGACCCATTTCTTGACGTAGTAATCCTGGAGATAAAAACCGAGCTGTTCGGTAACCTTAAACAAAGACATTTTATCCCCAAGCGGAACTTCTTCCCATCCTAATTCGCGATAGAATGTTCTGGATTCTTCGAAATTGTTCGCACCGATAAATGTTCTGATAGATTTGGGTTTGTAATTCATATTTGGATGCAATTGAGGCTAGCAACAATTTTGCCCAGCTTGAATAGGTGGGCATGCAACTGTCCCATAACTACAAAAAACACAACAGTCTCCTTGTTTGGGTTTGAGCATGGTTTGGCAACTTTCGCACTCATAAAAATATTGGCAGGCATTCTCCGGCATGATCTCTTCTTTCTGAAAACCACATTCAGGACAAGTTATGGTGGACAGAAGTACGATGTCTTTCATTTGCTCTCTTTTATCTTTTTGGGAATGATACATTTTATAACTACCAAATCCCAGAAGACTGGCTCCAACAACAAAGAATGGAGTGCTCAGAAGACTCAATCCATCTCCAAAACTTAGTGCCCCTGCAGAACCACCGATTACAATAGCCAGCCATGGCATCCAACAACAACTGGTGGCAATAATGAATGCAATCGCCGAACCTATAAATGTGTTTTTGATATCAATCTTCACGAAGTATTTTTTAGCATTCTAAAAATCACCAGCATCTACATCGTTGATGAACTGCACCAGTCCTGGAAAATAATGTTCCTGATCGTCATACATCGTCATATGACTACCATCCGGACAATGCAGATATCGCCCATTGGCAAATTGAGTAGACATGTATTCCATATACTTGGGATCCATCGTATCGTATTCTGCGCCAATACACAAGGTTGGCACCATGATCTTTGGCAGATCAGGCGTTCGATCCCATCCTTGTAACGTAGCATCGCCGACAATCCCAAATTCGCTGGGTCCTTGAATGGCGACGTAGACATCTGTATTCGTATCTGCAAACGATCGGTTCACAGGTTCTGGCCATTCTTCCAAAGGCATTCTCAATACATGCTTGGGGTAATAGTGTTCCGTAATCAACTGCGTATACATAGGGTTGGCAAGGTCGTCATTGGCTTCAAATTCCTTGATCTGCCTCAGCACTTCCGGATCTAACTGAGGGCCCAAAACTTCATTAGCATATTTGTTATACTCCGGAATGGACGAGACCATATTTGAAATAATCAAGCCTTTGATATTATCGGGATATTTAAGCGCATATTCAATCCCAAGTATGCCTCCCCATGAATGCCCCAGGAAGTAGAAATTATCTTTCGTGAGTCCGAGTCCGATTCGAACCTGTTCAACCTCATCTACAAATCTATCTATAGTCCAGAGATCTTTGTCGTTCGGCTGATCACTAAATGCTGATTCCAATTGATCATAGTAATAATATTCTATACCAGCTCCGGGTAGGAATGAATCAAAGCTTTCAAAATATTCATGGGTACAGCCCGGGCCACCATGGACGAGTAGCAATTTTTTAGTTGGGTTGTTTCCGACTCTTTTGGTCCAGACCTTAAATTCTCCTTTTGGGGTAGTGATAGGAACCATTTTTACACCACCGCTGATGATATCATCTCTCCCTGTGTTGTCAAAATAATCTACTGCATCCGATGTGGCACCAGTTTCGGATGTCGGATTTTGACATGAGGAAAACAGCAGAAGAACGGTTATGATGAATGTTGGTATGTAATGCATCAGTCTGTTAATTGATTTAAAATAAAGATATAGTTTTCTGATGGCTCCTTGTACCAAAGTGCGGTTAGCTTAGCAGGCTGTATACATTATAGCCAAGAAGGACAATACTCATGGTTGCACCCAGCATAGGGAAGACAGGGTAGCCCTTGATATTCACCGGAATACGATAGGGTCTTCGAAGTCCAGGTTCTCTTTTTCTTAAAACCAGGACCGCTAGGTTGACAATCAGGAAGGTAAAGAAGATGGTTGAAGTGGCTATGGTCGCCACAGTCTCAATTTTTCCAATAAACACAAAACATGACATAATCACCAATATTAATAATAGGGCTGCAACCGGTGTTTGGCGTTTTTTCCAGATGGGACTAAAGCTTTTTAGAAACCCTACCTCATTTGACATATCCAGTATGACACGGCTACTGCCTAGCATATTGGACAATATCGTATTGGCGGTAGCAAATAAAGCGATAATAGATATAGCCAGGATTCCTGTTCTACCATGATACTGACCCACCACTACGGCTAAAGGATTTTCAACTTCTCCCAGTGTTTGATATGGAATTACACTGACAATGCTAATGGCCACTAATGTATAAATGATCAAAACGATGATACTTGCAATCATCAGTGCACGAGGTATGACTTTCTCTGGATTTTGGGTTTCTTCAGAAAGTTTGACTATTTCTTCAAATCCGACATAAGCAAAAAAAGCAAGTGCAGCGGCTGCAAAGACGCCATTAATTCCTTCTGGAGGAGCTTCAAAGTAATTAACACTGCCTATTGAAGGCCAGGCGGTATATACTACAAAGCACAAACCACCAATCTCAATAGAAGTAAAAATCATATTGACCACAGAAGAGGCTTTTATACCCAGGGCATTAACAACAAAAATTACCATGACAATTCCCAAGGCAAGAATTACAATATGGTAATCGATAAGTCCAGCCATATAACCTCCGAAACCAATAGCTACAGTAGCACCGCCGATAATGCTATTCATGGATACCAGCAAGCCTACGAATGTTCCTAGTCTTTTACCAAAAGCCTTTTTTGCATAAACAAACTCGCCACCAGACCTTGGGAAGGCAGCGCTCAGTTCTGCATATGAAAACGCCGTACACATTGCTGCAAGGGCAGCGATACAAAAAGACAACCATATTAGGTTGCCCGCCATCCCGGCAACCTTTCCAATGAGGGCGTAGACACCTGCTCCAAGTATGGTCCCGACGCCAAAAAATACCACTTCTGTTAGTCTTAGTACCCTTTTGAGCTCTGCCATGGTGACAAAATTATATTACGTAGATAGGAGTTTCCACCGTCTTCAGGACTAAACTAAATCCATTTTCCAAGGTAATAATTGACTTGGATCCCTTTTTGTAGAACTTTTGTCAACATTGCCTTAATTAACTCCGAATTAAGCATTAAATAACTATTAAGGGTAATTTTGTACATATTTTGATTAATTCTGTATATAACTGTAGGAATTCGGGAGCGTTACTTTAATCAACCAAAGAAGTCTTAATGAACATGAACCAGGTAAAGAGTATTAAAAAACCCACTCTGGAAAAAATTAGTCCTGAGTTTGGTAGTTCTTTCACGATTAAACAGTTCGTGGATTCAGCTGTGAATATCAGTGCCCCTTTCTGGCATTTTCATCCCGAGGTTGAAATGGTTTATGTC
>JAHHJQ010000268.1 GCA_018680005.1 Bacteroidia bacterium
GTACGCATCCTTTAAGCACCAAAAGAATAGATGAGATCAATGCTATTTTGGATTCAGAAGCAGCCTATTCCTATGAAGCTCCGCAAAATGATGAAGCAGAGCGCTTATGGATGCTATTAAAAAACGAATAGTCTTCCTGAAAGTCTTAAGTTTTCAAAATGCATAAAAAATGGTGTAGCGGAAAAATCCACTACACCGTGTTATCTAACAAACAAAACCAACTAAAAACCAAGTTGATATATCTTATATTCAACTTATTTTACTCCTAGATAACGAGAACTAGGGGTCTTTGCTTTCTTAATCCCTAATTTTAACAAATTACATTCCTCTTTTAATCGTTTTGCTGTGCCTAACAAGGAATTCCCGATCAAATCTAAGCTCCCAAATGTTGGAACAACCATTTTTACGACGATGTCGGCCCTGGCAAAAAAGCATCAGGCCATAAATTTATCACAGGGTTTTCCCGATTTTGACTGCGATACCAATTTAAAATCATTAGTCACTGATGCATTGAATGAGGGTTATAATCAGTATGCCCCAATGGCTGGATTACCTTCTCTTCAAAATGCCTTGGCTCTTAAGATCAACAATTTATATAAGTCCAATATATATCCAGATGAGATCACGGTTACAGCTGGCGCTACCCAGGGTATTTTTACAGCGATTCAGGCACTGATTCATTATGGAGACGAGGTCATTGTCATTGAGCCCGCTTATGATAGTTATATACCATCCTTGCAGTTGGCAGGAGCCATCGTAGTGCCTATAGAACTAGTCCATCCTACTTATTCTATTGACTGGGAATTGCTTGAATCCAGGATTACGAATAAGACCAGAATGATCATTATCAATACACCGCACAATCCTACGGGATCTATATTGAGATTGGATGATTTGAATGAATTAGAAAGACTGGTCTTAAAACACAATCTTCTTTGTTTGAGTGATGAGGTCTATGAACATCTGATTTATGATTCTGAACCTCATCAAAGTATTCTCCGCTTTCCTGACTTGTATAATAGATCCATTGCCATTTATTCTTTTGGCAAAACATTTCATAATACCGGGTGGAAAATAGGATACGTAGTCGCCCCCCCTAGAATCACGTCGGAATTCAGGAAAGTGCATCAATTCAATGTCTTCTGCGTCAACTCATTTTTACAGCATGCAATCACTGAGTATCTAAATAATCCAGAAACCTATCTGCATTTACCACAATTTTACCAGGAAAAGAGGGATTACTTTCGACAACTCATGAAATCCTCTGGTTTCAAAGCTATTCCTTCCAAAGGAAGTTATTTCGAACTATATGATTATTCTGATCTTTCAGATCTACAAGATGAACAATTTGCTATCGAAATGACCAAACAATATGGCGTAGCCTGTATACCTTTGAACCCATTCTATGTAAATAAACATACACATCGTGTCGTTCGCTTTTGTTTTGCCAAGAAAAAAGAGACGTTACAAGCTGCTGCTCAACGTCTTACGTCAATAAAACAAGTTGCATTGTTATAATCTCTAAATCGGTAGACATTGAAAAAGAAGATCAACATATTTAAACCATATCTCTCAGTAACCTCTACATATGTAGGTGGAAAGAGTAAATCTGAAGTTGGAGCAACCGAGAAAATCTACAAGCTCTCTTCGAATGAAAATCCTCTTGGTCCATCTCCTCGGGCTATCAAAGCAATCGAGAACCAACTTCACACCTTGCATGAATACAGCGACTATACAGGTGAGCGGTTTCGAGATGCATTGGAAAAGTTCTATGATGGTGAATTAGGAGAAGATCAGTTTGTCAGTGCGAATAGCGGTGTAGATCTTTTAGAAATGATTTGCCGTGCATTTTTGGATCCCGGCCATGAAAGCATAATATGTAGTCCATGTTTTGGACCATATGCCCTCTTTACCAAGAAATGTGGAGGAACTGTAATAGATATTCCTTTGAAGGGATCAGCGTTCAATTTGAATGTTCATGGGATCCTCGATGCAATTACAGATCAAACCAGACTGATCTTTCTTGCCAACCCCAATAATCCAACAGGAACACATATCGGCTTAGATGCCATACATCAATTACTCGAAGGTATTCCTGATCATGTTGTCGTGGTGTACGATGAAGTATATCAACAATTTGTTCAGACAACCGACTATACTACCGGGGTTTCATTAGTTCAGAAGGGCTATCCTGTAATCGGAATCAATAGTTTTTCTAAAGCTTACGGTTTAGGAGGCTTACGCGTGGGATATGCATATAGTACGCAGAAGCTTGCCAACTATCTCAGGCAGATAAGAAGACCATTTATGCTGAGTTCACTTGCCCAGGCCGGTGGTATCGCAGCATTACAGGATAAGGAACATATTGATAAAACTGTTAAGCTGGTAAATTCTGAAAAACCGAGGTTATACAAGGCTTTTGATAAAATTGATTTAAAATACTGGAAATCAGAAGCAAATTTTATCTTAATTAAACCTGAATTGGATTCTCGCCAATTTACTGAGCAAATGTTGGAAGAAGGAATTATGGTACGTCCGATGGAAGGATTCGGAGCTCCGGGATGTATTCGCGTAACTATAGGTACATCTGAAGCCAATGATGCATTCATCAAGGCACTGAGAAAAATAATGGCCTAGAGGCGGAACATATGCGTATCCTTTCGTGCAGATAACGAAAACCGGCTTTCTACCTTACCCAAATATGGCGCCACCGCCAGCTTATCCTGAATATAAGTATTGTAAGCTTCCATATCCTCAACCATAATCTTGAGCAGAAAATCAGAGGATCCAGTCACATGATAACACGCTTTTACTTCATCATGCTGAATGACTACACGGGCAAACTCATCAACTGCATCACGAGTGTGGTTGGATAATGAAATATGTATAAAGGCCGTCAGTTTTTTACCAATCTTATCCTTATCCAGGATAGCTACATAGTTAGAAATTACACCTTCTTTCTCCAATCTCTTGATTCTTTCGAAGATTGGAGTCGTCGATAGATTGAGTTTGGCTGATAGTTCTTTAATGGTAATTTTTGAATTCTCTTGAAGCAAGTTCAAAATCTTGCGGTCGACTTGATCCATTAATGCCATAAGCAGCTAAATAAGAAATAATATTTTTCTGATTCAAAGTTATATCCGACTCAAAAGATAAACGATTTATTCCAAATCCTATAACTAAACAGAATTATATGCTATAATTGAATATAATACTTAGGAGTATCTTCTTTATATCGTATCTTTGATAGAACTAACTAAATAAAACCACTTAATATGGAATCGATATTATCACCTGTAAAAGAAAAGCAAGGATTCAAGGACTTCATGCCGATACTTGGGACCGACTATGTTGAATTGTATGTTAGTAATTCAAAGCAGGCTGCACACTATTATAAGACTGCTTTTGGGTTTAAATCTCTAGCCTATTCGGGCTTGGAAACTGGAAACAAAGATGTCGAATCCTATGCTATTCGACAAGACAAAATTACCCTCGTATTATCCTCTCCTCTACATTCCGGTTCTGATATCGGACGCCATATTGATAGACATGGAGATGGAGTCAAAGTTACAGCGTTGTGGGTCGATGATGCTACCAGATCCTATGAAGAAGCCATGAAGAGAGGCGCACGGTCTTTCATGGAGCCTACAAGACATGAAGATGACCTTGGTTGGGTGATTAAATCAGGAATTTGTACTTATGGAGAAGTGGTACACCTTTTCATTGAACGAAAAAACTACAATGGTCCATTTTTGCCAGGTTATCGAAAATGGGAAAGTAATTACCAACCTACAGAGACCGGTTTGAGATATGTCGACCATATGGTTGGCAATGTCGAAATGGGAAGGATGAATCACTGGGTCAAATTTTATGAAGAAGTGATGGGATTCAAGAATATTCTTTCTTTCGATGACAATGATATTTCTACTGAGTTTACCGCCCTTATGAGCAAGGTAATGAGTAATGGTGATGGAAAAATTAAATTTCCAATCAATGAGCCCGCAGCTGGACTCAAGAAATCTCAGGTAGATGAATACCTCGAGTTTTATGAAGGTGAAGGTGTACAACATGTCGCTATGGCCACCAATGACATCATACATACCGTTAGCGAACTAAGATCTCGTGGTGTTGAATTCCTCGAAGTACCAGATACATACTATGACGCTTTGAAAGATCGAGTGGGCGACATTGACGAACGTATAGATACATTGAGAGACCTAAATATCCTGGTAGATCGTGATGAAGAAGGATATCTTCTTCAGATCTTCACCAAAACCGTAAACCCAAGACCAACAATGTTTTTTGAAATCATTCAAAGAAAGGGTGCGACTTCTTTCGGAAAAGGCAATTTCAAAGCCTTATTTGAAGCTATAGAAAGAGAGCAAGAATTAAGAGGAACACTCTAAAGCCTCAAAAAACGAAATATTTCAAAAGCCCAATGGAGATTGCTCTATTGGGTTTTTTTTCTTTGCTATCTTCGAAGTCAAATAGGAAAGCATATGAACCAAAAAGTAGCATACATAACCGGCGGATCTAAGGGAATTGGACTAGGCGTAGCGAGGGCATTACTCGAAGACGGCTATCGTGTAGCCATAAGTGCCAGATCAGAAAAATCGCTTAATGAAGCACAAATATTATTGCAAGACGCTAAAGGTGAGTTGCTCGGAATTGTATCCAATGTGCAGTCCTTGGCTGATGAACTTAATGCCATCCAAGCTGTACTTGATCACTGGGGACAACTGGATATCTGTATAGCTAATGCAGGTGTAGGAAAATTTGCATCCATTGAAGACATTACTAAATCTGATTGGGATTTAGTAATTGATACAAATCTGACAGGCGTATTCCACACAGTCAAGGCCTGCATAGACCCTATCAAAGAATCAAAAGGTTATATCATTACTATCGCGAGTCTTGCGGGTGCGAATTTCTTTGCAAAAGGCGCTGCCTATAATGCCAGCAAATTTGGTTTGGTGGGATTCACACAGGCGATCATGTTGGATCTAAGAAAATATGGAGTAAAAGTATCGACCATTATGCCCGGATCTGTGGCTACTTATTTTAATGATCGGACACCGACAGAGGCAGATGACTGGAAAATTCAGCCGGAGGATATTGGGC
>JAHHJQ010000274.1 GCA_018680005.1 Bacteroidia bacterium
CATTGGTTATCAAGACTTTACAATTTTGGTATGGTAGCCCGTAGGGGAATCGAACCCCTGTTACCAGGATGAAAACCTGGCGTCCTAACCCCTAGACGAACGGGCCATTTTTACAAACGGAACGCAAATATATAATGTCTCTGAATCAAAATCAAAACTTTTTTATAATCAGAACCATATTTCTCGGTTAGCTTATGGGAACCTTTATCGTTTCTCTGTAGACATAAGCAATATTTCACTTAAGTAGTTGATAATCAATGAATGAACAACGCTCTTGATAGTGGCTCATCAACATTAAATATTAATAGTCAAAAAGTGAGCGTTCAATGGATTTCTAGATAGCCTTTACAATTATCTCTACCCTTCTATTCGTTGTGCGATCCTCGTCGGTCTCCTCAGGATAGACCAATCTTTCTTTGGCGCCCATTCCTACCGCTGTAATTCTAGTACCATCAATCTCATTCTTGATGAGGTAATCTTTAATATTATTCGCTCGGTTAAAGGACAACATATTGTTACCAGCATCTCTATCATAGCCATCAGGATGCGGGCTATTATTGGGATGACAACAGATATGCCCTCTGATCTCAATCTTCAAATTTGGATTGTCCTCCATCACTTGAATCAGTTTTCTTAACGATGATATTGAAGACGGCCTCAGGTAATGGCTGCCGGGTCGAAAATTCATGTCGGACAACAACAGTTTATCTCCAACCTTATAGGATCCTTCTCCATCAAAACTTCTCAACGGTTCTTCTCCTTTGAGTTTCAATCCTGCTGAAACAGCATAGGCTTCCTCACTCGGAACAACATTATTCGTTACCGCCGGTGGATTCGCAACGCTATTTAAGTCTAATTGTTCTCTAGATTCCGAGGATGCTTCTTTCGAAATACCATCATTGGTACGCATGGTACCTGCCTTTTTTCTTAATCCCTCCTCCATCAAGGCATTCTTGGTAACCAGCGTAGTTGGTGAACCAGTATTTGTGGTGGACGTAAATCCTTCGGAAGCATCATATTCATTGATATAAATATGGACAATCCGATGTTCCTGAATGCCTTTGGGTGTCTGTAGTTGATCCTCAGGGCTCATTTCGCCCTTTGAATTCAACTTGATGATCAGCCTGCGATCTCCGAAATGTTGAAGCAAATGATATTCAGCAAATTTTACTCTCTTATTGGAAAGATTAAGGTTGCTATTTTCTGAACCCAGAAAATCAGCGCTTCCGATTATTTGGACGACATAGGTTTTATCCGGATCCAGTTTTCCAAATCTTTGGATAAGTTGCTGGTTATTATCACTAGAAATCCGGAATTCGCCAATATTGTATTTGAGAGAAATAGGATCTGATTGTCCAATGATTGTCGAACATAGCGCTACGACTAAGACCAGGGTTAATACTATTTTATTCATTGTTATCCATTTCGTTACCAATAGGCGATGGTGTAGCCTGAATTATTAAAGCTTTTGGTCGGTTTTTCTCTTGTAAAAGCAAAAACAGTACCTATTATGCACATATATAAATGGCTGAGGCTCACAACTCCTGATCTTAATTGGGCCAGGAGCCTAAATGACGGATTTGCAGCCTATCTTGAGATGATGGATTGACAACCAGAAAAAGTTGAACCGTACGAAGGCATAGATAGATGTTTATCTTTAATGAGATTTATTTGATTTCATCTTCCTACACCAGTCACTATGAATAGTATGACCTGGGATCAGTTTCATTGTCGCATCCCAATCAATGCCACAATTAGAGCGATCTATCAAAAATGGAGCACTCAAAATGGGCTGGAATCCTGGTTTCTAAAACTTGCTGAGTTCCATGAAGAAAATGGAAATTTGCGTCCTGGAGATGAATATATACAGGAAGGAGATCAGTTTCGCTGGCTATGGCATGGTTACTCCGATGAACATGTAGAACAAAGATCTATCCTCTCTGCAAATGGACTAGATTTGATCAAATTTAGCTTTTCGGATAATACAAAAGTTGAGGTTAGGATATATCGTGAATATGGCATGTCCATAGTTGATCTGCATCAAAGCGAAATTACCTTCAAAGAAATACCAAAAGAAAATCTACATGTACAATGTGCTATCGGATGGACATTTTATCTGACCAATTTGAAATCCATATTGGAAGGCGGTATTGACCTACGCAACAAGGACATAGCACTACAAAACGTAGTAACCGCCTAGCTTTGACAGGAGTAAGTGTATGCTTTGCTTATATCTATGTTCTGACTAGCAACTCCTCCACTTCTTCCAGAGTTTTGCCTTTAGTCTCAATCACAAACTTATAAACAAATACAATCGCCAAAAATGAGAGCACGGCATAAATGGCAAAGGTCATCGTCGGCCCTAGATTCGATAATTCCCAGGGGAAGACCTGTGTCACGGTAAAACTTACCAAAGAATTAAAAAATCCAACAACCGATATTGCAATCCCTTTGATCTTGCTCGGAAACACTTCAGAGACAAGCGCCCACATTACCGGCCCAAGTGAAATGGCAAAAGATGCCACATATAATAGAATCGCAATCAAAACCAGAGTTGCATTAATCTGAATAAAATTCGTGATTTCGTTCCGCTTAAAATTCAAGAACTGATCATCATCAAGTAGTGGTCCTACTGTTGCGAATAATGCTCCCTGACTGTCAAATGTCTGACCATTAAGCGAAGATATGGCAGCACCTATTTCAGTGTCACTTACTTTGTTCAACGTAGTTTCATTGAAATCATAGGTGGCATTATTGAAAGCCAGGGCAGCCATTAGCAAGGCAACCGTCATAAAGGACGTTCCAATCAATAACAGCGGTTTTCTTCCTAATTTGTCGATCAACCAAATCGCCACAAGTGTAAATACAAGATTTGTAAGACCAACTACGATGGCCTGAAGAAATGATGAATCAGTGCTTCCACCCGCCTGTTCAAAAATGGTGGGTGCATAGTAGAAGATCGCATTGATGCCCGTTATCTGTTGAAAGAAAGCGATACCCAGACCTATGGTCATAATGGTAGCATACTTGGATTGAAAGATATCTGATAACCTTCCTTTACTTTCTATCTTAGCCAGACCTCGTTTAATTTCGGCTATCGTTGCTTCAGCATAAGGTTCACCACCTATCTTGGCCAATACTTTTCCGGCGAGCTCAACCTTATTCAATCTTTGAATCAACCATCGTGGACTCTGAGGAACAGTGAAGAGTGACAAGAAATAAATAAGTGCTGGAATCGCCTCAACACCAAGCATCCACCTCCAGCTTTCTTCTCCAAGGTTCACAAGAAAGTAATTTGAAAAATACGCCACGGAAATACCGATTACGATGTTCAACTGGTTGAAGGAAACAAGACTACCTCTGAGTTTAGGTGGGGCAATTTCAGCAATGTAAATTGGAGCAATAAGGATAGCACCTCCGATTCCAATACCTCCTATAATTCTCGCAATAATGAATTCTGTGTAGTCCGTAGACAATGCAGACCATGTCGCAGATATTGTAAATAAGCCAGCAATAACGATAAGGACACGTTTTCTACCAAATCGGTCGCTCAACGGACCGGCAAGTAAATTACCGGCCATGGCACCAAAGATGACACAACCAACAGCAAATCCTAACATCCAATCCGTCATCTCAAAGTAAACCGTAATACCTTTGACCGCTCCAGATATCACAGCACTGTCAAATCCCAAAAGAAAGCCTCCCAATGCCACGATCAGACTTATGAGAATGGTATAGGATTTATTCATTTGTATAGGGACATCAGATTTATTCATTTTGTATTGTCTTTAGGTTCTTCGTATTGTTAAGATCAGGGGTTGTGTCCGAATCTGACGGCATCAAATTTTAAATGATTATGGTTTGTATTCCGTGAGCGGGGATTGTAGTTTTTCCAGTTTTCGAACTGATGGTTAGCGTATATTCCACTGGGTCATCACTTCGATTCATCGCCACTATTACAACACTACCATCCTTGTTTACAAAACCTGTGGACAAGATCTTATTGGCACTGGATATACTGCTTATTCTTTTTGCACCAGGTCGTATAAATTTCGAAAAGTGCCCGATGTAATAATAGGAATACGTAAATGTCAAATTCCCGGTGGAAGTATTGCCATGGACGGGGGCAAAACACAAGTTTCCAACATGATTGGGGCCACCTGTTTGATCAAGCAGAATATTCCAGTCGGTCCACGCCACAGTTCCATTATTGAAATCATTGATCATAGATCTGCCATATCTTTCTGCTAACCGTGGTTCTTCAATACTTTCGATATCATACCCTTCATTGCAGCCTTCTGTAAAGATCAAGTTCTTATCCGGAAAGGCTTCATTTACGTTTTTGATATTGTGAAACATGGGAATGCCATCTTTCCAATCCTCGTACCAATGAAAGCCTGTACCCCATACATATTTAGCCGCTTCAGGATCATTCAAAATTACATTTGCTCTTTGAAATAAAAGATCCCGATTGTGATCCCAGACGATGATCTTCTTTTCCCCTAATCCTTCATTCTCCAAAGTTGGGCCTAAATAATTTTTCAGAAAATCCCTTTCTTCCTCAGCGGTATAAATACATGATTCCCAACGCTGTACAGCCATAGGTTCGTTTTGTATCGTTAACCCCCATAATGGAATTCCTTCTGATTCATAAGCTTTGATAAATTTTGCATAGTAGTTCGCCCAAGATTGGAAATATTCAGGTTTCAGCTTCCCGCCCTGCAGCATATTATTGTTAGTCTTCATGAAAGCAGGTGGGCTCCATGGGCTGGCATACATGAGCAATTCACCTCCTGCAGCTTCAATTGCCTTTTTTGTAAAAGGAATCTTATACTGCCTGTCCTGATCTATATTGAAAGTCTCCAGTTCAGCATCCCCTTCTTCGATATAGGTATAGCTGGCACTTGAAAAATCACAACTGTGAATGATCGTGCGTCCCAGAGAATATCCAATACCGTCTGCCTGGTCATAATACGCCTCAAGAAATCTGGCCTGATTCTCTTCAGAGAGACTGTAAAACGTCTCGGCAGCAGCATCCGTAAGTGCAGCACCGATACCAAGAAACGTTTGAAACTCTTTTGACGGATCAATAAGAATATCTATTTCGGTTTCTAATGGTTGTTTGAATTCACCAAATTGAATAGGGTCAGATTCAGAGAGTTTCAGATCTGATCCATGCGCTGTAGTGTAAACAGCTGCTGAATTCACATTCAATGATGGCGTTTGCTGAGGTTGCTCTTCTTTCATAGACTGATTATCGGTACAACTCATTACAAATGCAATTGTACAAATCACAAGAATGCTCGGAGCGATTTTTTTAAAAGATAGAAAATTCATTGTCGTTTAGATTAATGCTATTCGAGTTCTGGAATATTAAATATGTCGAATATGGGATCTGTGGAGTTTTATCGGAAGGTCGAAAATCTTCAATTCAATACGAATATAGCCGATTGGTGTGAACAAACTTCAAGTCATCTCAGAAAGTATAAGATTATCAAAACTATTCATCAATTGAAGTCTACCAATCTCAATGGCAGTTTTAACTCGAATCGCTTTATCAGGTGATCTTTGGGAAAAAGCCGGCTATGACTTACTTGTTCCTTTCTTGGGCGGTGGTACCTCAGTAGGAAAAACCAAATCAGTTGAATTATATGTAGTACCAAAAGTCATGGATGCTGTATATACTTGTTTGATCGCATCTTTTATCTGATCTGGTGTTAACTCTTTTAAAGGATGTATATATGCTGACCACAGTAATCCTTCTGCAATACAATACTTCACATCCAAAGCGCTATGAAAATTGGCTGACATACACTTCTCCATTTCACCGGATTCCATTTTACCCACTTCAATTATTGGTGTGATAATCCGCATTCGATTGAAACTTTCATCAGTGATGCACATGAGCCACATCTCACCGATTTTGAAACGCCATTGCCCGGGACTTCCTGAAAGTGAATCAGACATGGAGAGTAAGACTTTTTCCAGTTGAGGATTATCCATATCCTGGGCTACTCCGACTTGAGTCATTGTACAAAAAAGCAGAATGAGTAAGTATTTCATTTTATTAGATTGCTTGGATCTAAAAGATATGGGTAATTCTCAATTCGAAGTGGATTGGCAAGAAATTCCCGTGCTGATATAACTCCTTTAACTATTCCGGAGAAGATAATTCACCTTGTAATATCGGTGCTTTGACTTCCATGAACTGAATAGCCATTAAGGATATAATACAATATGCCAGGAAGTAATAAAATCCATCATGTAGATAGGCATCGATATTATCATTGGATGAGGTTCCTAGGTATGCGATTAATACACCCACGACAAAGACATCTGCCATGGACCATTTTCCAATTTGATGGACAACTTTGAATATCTGAAGTCTGCGGGGGACCGTTTTGATAAAAAGAACAATCAAAAGCAAAACAGCCTTTATGATGGGTACGACAATGCTAAAAAACAAGATTAGAAACGCGACCAAATAGTTTTCTTCATTTCTTAGAGTTTGAATAGTTGAAATGATGGAATTCGTTGATTCCTGCAAATTGATTCTTCCTAAAATGGGAATCTCAGCTCCAACTACAAGCGTCAAAATGGGTTCAAATAATCCCGGATATAAACATACCAGGGAAACTAGAATTAAGACAAATGCGATTACATTGCGAATAGACATGGCAGGTTTTAAAGGTGAATAATGAATAAACTGCAATCAAAGCGATTATATTGAATAAATTAGACAACTCAATATTGAAGTACATGAACAATTCCATTTCAACATTCGGGTGGTTTATCCTTTTGATCGGTTTATCAGGAAATATAGCTGCTCAAAGTAACAGTGAAGAAGATAAAATCCTGAATGTTATCCAGGGTGTTTTTGACGGAATGCAGGTGGGCGACAGTGCTATGGTGAGAAGTCATTTTTATCATGAATTGGAGATGTATACATCATACACTAACAAAGAAGGCAAACGTATCCTATCCAAAGATGAACCTCAGAAATTTTTTGATGCTATAGGCACACCACACGATCGTATATGGAATGAAGAATGGTGGTCACCAGAGGTTCGAATCGATGGCAATCTGGCTCAGGTATGGACGCCATATGCATTCTATATTGATGACACATTTAGTCACTGTGGTGTGGATGCCTTTCACCTGATCAGACTCAATGATGATAGCTGGAAAATCTTTCACTTGACGGACACTCGCCAAAGAGCGGATTGTGATATACCGGAAGCGATTAGAATCAAACACGAAAAGTAGAGACTAGGAGTTCAATCGAAGTCCATAGTACAAATGATCGTATTCCTGATTATCAATTTCCGCAGCCAAAGGAATTCTCCCCCATTCTCTAAATCCAAATTTCTCTAATATCCCAATGCTGGGTGTATTGGCTTCAAGTAACATCGCAAATAAATTTTTGAACCCGATCTCTTTTGCTTTCTCGATAGCCGCATTCAGCAACTGGGTTCCAACGCCTTGGCCCTGATGGTCTTCATGCACATAATAGCTGACTTCTGCCGTATTTCTTAGCGCAGCACGACCATTTCTGTATTTGCTAAGAGTAGCCCATCCTTTGACTACATGATCTTCTTCTAACACTAATACAAGGTATCTATCGTCATGGTGTTTCTGAAACCATTTAATCCGATCTTCAAGGCTGATGATTGTGGAATCTGCAGTTTGGAATTTTTGTAATACTGCTTGATTATAAATCTCGTTGACACGATGCATATCGGTCAATTTAGCAATCCTAATAATTGCCATAGATGGCTTGAATTTCCAGTTGCTTAATTATTTTTAAGAGAAATCTATATCAAAGATAGCACTTCTATTATACTGTCGCATGAACTGGCGTAGTAAGCATCGTTCTTGCCACGAGCTCATGATAGTCGGTCAATTCTTCAAGGAATTCTGCTGTATTATCATCTTTGAATCCCGGCATACTTACCATCGTCAAATAACCTGCAATACAATTCATTACGTAAATGAATAAAATGATTCCTTGTGTTTCAGATTGAATGCTGCCATCTCTTCTTCCCCGCTCTAGCTCGGCATTGAGCATACCTCCTAACCCAACACTATTTTCGTTGAGCTTGAGTCTATATGAACTAGATTTCATAGCATCACTCAGTTTGTTATCCGGCATGTTGAATATGGACAGAAATTCATGCATCATCCTCGCACGGAAAGGATTTTCTAGGAAAAAATGAAGCATTGCTGATTTAATAGAGATACAAGATTCCAAACCATTTTGATCGGTATTGTTCTCAATAACCGCTTTTACAACGTGAGACATTTTGGTATGGACATCATAGCAAACCGCCATAGTAAGGTTTTCCTTACTTTCGAAATAACTGTAGAGTGTGACCTTGGTGATATTGGCTTTTTCAGCCACTTCTTCCATGGTGAAATTGGTTAATCCTTTTTTTTGCATAACTCCTGCAGCCGCATGTAGGATAAAGCTCTCTTTTCTTAACCTTGTGCTTTCTTTCATTGTGCTTGGTAAAGTTAATTCACGATAGTTATCTCAATTCATTTGGTCATTGAGTTTACAGATTACAAATCCTCATAGACTGCTGTCCACTCAGATTAGGTCTGATTCTAATTCTTATTCGGATGTATTAACAATTAATTACTGGAACGAACATTTCATTCGTCCTAGAACTAGGTCATTTTGTAACGGAAATAAACCGATATTTTCTTCTTTTACCAAACAAATACCAGTAAAATATGTGGTTTAGACCGTCGATTGACAGATATTGATGCTTATTACACCCAAATCCACCTTAATATAAAATATATGATCTGGAATGTAAAGTTAAATATTCAAGATAATCTTAAAATCTAAGCAAAAAGAAACTGCCCATTCTCGTATATTTTTTCCCCATCTGCCATTATTATTCCTCCATCTTGCATGCCTTTTATCATATCCCAGTGCACAGAGGAGCTGTTCTTACCTCCTGCCTGAGCATATGATTGTCCTATGGCC
>JAHHJQ010000275.1 GCA_018680005.1 Bacteroidia bacterium
CAGCAATGCAACATGGGAGTGGGTATGTCTAATATTTCTAAAATCAATCCAATCCGGTAGATCACCTACAAAGGCATATCTCATAACCACACCAAGAAAGCCGGCCAGAATAAAGAACACCATCGCACTCCTAAACCAAAGCCTGCATTGGACAGCAAGATCTTTATCCACCGACATCGAACGATTCTCCTCCAAGTCTCTGTAATCTTAAGATTCTACGTCGTTTTGATATAAGAATTCCAGAATATCCCTGGCATCATTGGCAGACACATTTTGATTTGGCATACGTGTCAGACATTCTTCCAGCAATTTTTGAGCAGCAGGATCCTGATCCAACATGGTCTCTACATTGGTGACCATATTCATGATCCATTCAGGTTTTCGCCGATCCGTGATACCTTTGAACCCGGGGCCGACAATCCTTTTGTCACTAAGCCTGTGACAAGCCGCACATTTAAGATCAAAGATGGCTTTGCCATTTTTTGCCATATCTGCATTGAGCGGATCATTGAGTGTTACATTTTTGAATTCTCCAATTCCTTTACCATCATCTTTTGGCGGATCCGGGATCATGGATTTTGGTGGAGGCACATTTGCATTTTGATCATTACCGCTACCCCCACATGCAACAATAAAAAGAGCCAGTAACGTAAAAAATATGAGTTGCTTCATTTTGAAAGTGATTTATTATTTCTTTATTAAAATATTTGTTATCGATCTCCAGATGAGGTCAATTTTTGTTTGTCCGGATTGGTGATTCGTAATTTAGAAAAATCGATCCGTTGCAGACAGCTATCTATAGATTCAGTCATCAATTGATTATAAAAACTAAATCGAAACTTACTGACCTGATTATGATATGGACAGGGATAGGCATCTGAACAATTTTTCAGGCCAAGTATACAACTATTCAAAGACATAGGACCATCGATGGCTTCGAGCACTTCGAGGAGACTACAACTGCGGTTATTATCCGACAAATAAAATCCTCCGTTTCGACCTTTTGTTGATGATACAATCTTTTTCCTGGTCAGCTGTTGTAAGATTTTCGCTAGAAAATGTTTGGGAATATCCAATGCTTTGGCAATATCCTCCGCTTTCATCTTCTCAGATTCGCTCGTTTTCATAGCAAGATACAATGCAGCCCGAACTGCATACTGGCTTGAACTACTTAGCATTAGGATTCAGTTTTTAATAAGGATCAATGGGATCTTCAACGTTGATATCACTCCGAACTATTCCGGAGGTAGCAATACCTTGTCGATGACATGTACATATCCATTGGAAGCTTTCACTGTTCCGAGTACTTTTGCACCATCTACATAAGTTACTCCATCCTTCACCTCTACCTTGACCTTGTCACCTGTAGCCTGACCAATCCCCATCACACCTTTGATGTTATTGCCATAGTAGCTACCAGGAGCAGCATGAAAAGTGATGATGTTTGCTAACGTCTCTTTGTTTTCCGGTTTGAGCAAATCATCCAGCACTCCATCGGGCAATGCATCAAAAGCAGCGTTCGTAGGTGCAAATACAGTCAAAGGTCCGGCATTGGTTAACACATCCTGTAAACCGGCTGCAACAACGCCAGCGCATAATGTAGTGTGATCCTCTGACCCCAAAGCTACCTGAAGGATGTTGGGTTCAGATTCTTCATCTACCACCCCTGACTGGCCGCTAAGCTTTGTTTGGTCTATTCCTCCTTCAGCTCCTGAAGAATTTGAAGATGGTGAATTACAGCTAGATACTACAAATGCAGCGAGAAACAATAGGAGGAAAAAATTCAATTTCCGTTTCATTTTAATACAGTTTAAAGTTTTGAACAATGATTGCTTCTATTGACCTACATCTCTTCTTTATCCGCAATCTACGGACCGTGGTCACTGCTCCTTCTGAACATTCAATATTGAAAACCTGCTATGATCAGATCTCGAAACTCAACAAAAACAATGATTACAAATGTACAATAAAAAATGACTTAAAAAGATAAAAAGACCTTTTTGTCTTATTTAGAATAATTTGCTATCTTTGCATGATCAATTATTAAACGAGTTTCAATCATCAACTTAATCGTAAACTTTAAAATTAACATCGTGAAAAACCTAGTATTTCTCGTCCTTCTAACCTTCAGTGCACTGATCTTCAGTTGCACCCCTACTAACCAATCCGGTGATTCAGGTGCCCTGGCCGGAGATGTCGCATCAGCAGTGTATGTCGCCCCAGGTGAGCTTGATGAGTTCTACGGATTTATGTCCGGAGGATTTAGTGGTCAAATAAGTGTCTATGGACTTCCGAGCGGAAGACTGTTGAAAGTAATTCCTGTATTCTCACAGGATGCAGAAAAAGGATGGGGATATAATGAAGAAACCAAACCCATGCTCAACACTTCTTTTGGATTTGTACCTTGGGATGATGCCCACCACCCTGAACTCTCTCAGACCAATGGAGAAACCGATGGCAGATGGATTTTTATTAACGGCAACAATACACCTCGAGTTGCTAGAATCGATTTAAGTGTATTTGAAACAACAGAGATCATCGAGATTCCAAATTCCGGAGGAAATCACAGTTCACCCTTTACTACAGAAAATACAGAATATGTAGTGGCCGGTACAAGATTTAGTGTACCATATCCACAAAAAGATGTGAGCATTGATAGTTACAAAGACAATTTCAAGGGTATGCTGACATTCATCAAAGTAGATGATGACGGCCATATGAATATTGCTTTCCAGGTACTCTTACCTGCATTTGACTATGACCTGGCGCACTCTGGAAAAGGCAAGTCTCACGGCTGGACATTTTTCACAACTTATAATACGGAAGAAAGTCATACCCTGAAGGAAGTAACCGCTTCTCAAAATGACAAGGATTTTATAGCTGCTATTAACTGGAAAAAAGCGGAAGAATACCTGGCACAAGGCAAAGGCAAAACCATTCCAGGAAAACACTTTGTCAACCGATATGATGAAAAGACGCATATGGCTGCCTCTACAGAAGTACCAACTGTCCAGGTCCTCACACCAGAAGACTGTCCAGGTTTGGTATACTTCCTACCTACGCCTAAGTCTCCGCATGGTGTCGATGTAGATCCCACAGGTGAATACATCATCGGTAGTGGAAAGTTATCTGCCGATCTAACCGCGCACTCTTTCACAAATATGTTGAGTGCAATAGAAAATGAAGAATTCGAAACTACCATCCAGGGAGTTCCTGTTTTACAATATGACAAAGTCGTTGGTGGAGTTGTAAAGAAACCGGGATTAGGGCCTTTGCATACAGAGTTTGATAATAAAGGAAATGCCTATACAACTTTCTTCATCTCTTCTGAGGTCGTAAAATGGAAAGTAGGTACATGGGAAGTATTAGATAGAGTACCAACATACTACTCAGTAGGTCACTTAATGATACCGGGTGGTGATTCCAAAAATCCTCAGGGCAAGTATATGGTAGCCTTGAATAAGATTACCAAAGACAGATATCTCCCTACGGGACCTGAGATGAACCACTCTGCACAATTGTATGATATTTCAGGAGACAAAATGAAGTTACTCCTGGATTTCCCAACAGTTGGAGAACCTCACTATGCACAGGGAATCTCGGCTGACAGGATAGTTTCCAATAGCAAAAAATTCTATCCGATTGAAGAAAATGAACATCCTTACAGAGCGTTGGGTGAAGGTCAGACTAAGGTAGAAAGGAGTGGCAACACTGTACATGTCTATATGACATCGATCAGAAGTCACTTTGCACCTGACAATATCGAAGGTATACGTGTCGGAGATGATGTATATATCCACTTGACCAACCTGGAACAGGACTTTGATGTACCTCATGGTCTTGCGGTTCATGGTATGAATACTGCCGAACTATTAGTGATGCCGGGACAGACTGAAACAATGTTATGGCAACCAAAAGAAGTAGGTGTATATCCATTCTACTGTACAGATTTCTGTTCGGCCTTACATCAGGAAATGCAAGGTTATATTCGAGTATCCCCAAGAGGAGCCAATACACCATTGAAATGGAGTCTTGGCGAAGACGACGAAGAATCCTAATTAAGGACAAACTGAACACGATTATTTATAGTTGAAAATCAAGTCAGACCAACTACTCTAAGGAAAATCTCCAGTTACATGGAGGTTTTCCAACGGGGTAATTGGTGATGAAATCTAAATGATTAACCGACGGTAGCCGATCATTTGCCCTACCGCAGTTCCTAATTCAAATAAGATGAGACGAGAAGAATTGAGAGATAAAACAGTGGCACAAATCGTCACTGACCATATCAGTGCAGCACATATTTTCAAAAAACATGGTATTGACTTTTGTTGCGGTGGCGGAATCAGCATGGCCAAAGCATGTGAAAAGAATGATATTTCTATCAGCACTCTGGAAAAGGAAATTCTGGATCACATCGCCAGTACCAAAATTGAAGAAGACTACGATGCCATGCCCTTAAACGATTTGCTGGATCGAATAGAGCACAGACATCACAATTATGTTCGCACTACCCTACCGATCCTTAGCGAATATGCCCACAAGGTAGCTAGAGTGCATGGGCACCACTATCCTCAACTTGAAGAAATCCTGCATCTCGTAGTGACCACTTCAGCAGAATTACTGGATCACCTGGAAAAGGAAGAACAAATTCTTTTTCCTGAAATAAGGAAGGTCCTGGATTCACAAAAGGAGAACGACCAAAATGGTACGCCTAAATCGATGCAATCTCCAATTAGCGAATTGCACGACGAACATGAAAATGCCGGAGCAGCATTTCATCAAATTGAAAAATTAACAGACAACTATACACCTCCTGAAGGAGCTTGCAATACCTTCAGAGCACTATATCATTTGCTTGAAGAGTTTGAAAACGATCTGCACCTCCACGTACATCTCGAAAACAATATCTTATTCCCAAAGGCAGAACTTTTGCTTAAAAACACTAAGAATTAATATTCCATGCGGAAATATTCAACATCCATATTA
>JAHHJQ010000281.1 GCA_018680005.1 Bacteroidia bacterium
GGCCATAGACATTCATCTTTCTTACAAAATCAATTGGAATTCTCTTCACGAATTTTTGACGACGATAAAAGGTATAAGAATATTAATGCCGTGTTAATTATTACTGTGTATCAACTTGGGCTACAGCCGCTTCATCCTAAACAATCCAGATGGATAATGTTCTATTAGAAGATGATATATAAAATTCAATAGACCAATTTACATATGAAATTACTCAGAAGTTCGAAGAGTAGAGGTCGTTGACAAATGAATAGGATCTATAGCCTAGTTGTTATTCGATCATAGCAGCAGTACTGGTGATATCTTCTGCGACATTGGTGTTGATTTAATTTCCATATAGTCATAGTCTAATACGATTATAGTCAGTCTTGTATCGCACTTTTAAATTGTCTGACAAATAAGGGAATAAGCACCGAATAGATCAATGCAGTGAGCAATCCTGGGAAATATCCTCCGACATAAACGGTCAGCAATATGTGCGCAATCGAATTCATAAAGACGCCTGCAATAACAAAGAATACCGGTATGATGAGATAGGCTCTGCGTTTTTGATAGATGGCTATTGCGCCAAGAATAAACACGGCATAAGCGACCATGTTGAAAACCACCCAAGAGTCGATAGAGTAGGGGTCCTGTCCAAATAGCTGAGGAAGCTTTGTAACAAAACCCGTTAGATATTCTTCTGTGAAATGGATGAATTGAATACCCAGCGCCAGTAAATAGAGGGGTAATAGTTTTTCGGGATCAGGTGGTTGGCTGGAAAAAAACCGTAGGCAAAAGAAATAGGAAATAATTACTAACGGAATAAATACCACTACTACCGAAATTATGGTAGCAACCAGGGCAAAGCTTGTAATGGCAATAATCCCGATTATGGTGAGTATCCAGGTTGTACGGTTCACTTTTAGAAATTTTCTTTTCTAATCTAGTGAAAAATCGAGAGGTATCTTTAACAGGTCTGAGATGATCTTAGAAATGGATGCCCACTGCTTTATTCCTTTTTTTGAGGCGGTATCTGTATATCGGATTTCGGCTGCTCAAGTGTTGGCCTGATGATCGAAGCAAAGACTCCAGAGCGTTCAATTTATCTCGGTATGTATTCCAGATACTCTCGGGATCTATCTTCCCTTCAAATATTTGATCCTGCATTCCGTCGAATAATTGTTGATGCAAGGGCAGATTATTACTGTAATCCAGACAGATGTGGCGATGTACTTTTTCCGCAAGCCACCACAAGGAATCATCTAGTTTTTCGCTTGGAGGAGATCCCATATCTATCGGTTGACCCAATTCAATTGGTTTGTAGACAGATAAACAGGGCATTGAAGTGCCCGTCAGCCAAATACCCGGTTTTTCATTGGGCTTCAGCTTTACGATCATCGAACCGTTGGTTTGGCTGGGATTCAATGGTCCTGTAGGGTGCATACATATGTTGCGCGCAGTCGATCGGGCCGGCTCAAAATTTTCCAGATCAAAATGCTGTTGTAGCGATTCGATTGCATTGGATACTCCAAAATCGGCATTGGTCACCATATATAATGCTGTGCATGCCCGACGAATTTTGGCTCTTGAAAGATGGGTCATTAATTTTCTGCCAAATGCTTTCGCAAAGGAAAAGTCTTTACCTCGGGCAATCCATTTTTTATCCATTGCAAAATCGATGGCATTTGCGGAAATATTGTCATAGTCCGTCTCAATAGTGAAACCATTGGAAATGCTGTCGTATTTTTTGATGGATTGGTAGACCCAGTGGCGACCAGCAGATTCCAGTTTAAATGCTATGTGCGCATCTGCGATAATGAAACTATTGTGGTAGTAAAATCTTGTGTCATGATAGCCTCCACAAGCATCCTGGCCATAGGTTTCTAACAAATTACAAATCAGGGTGACCGCATTTTCGGCAGTCGAGGAGCGCTCCAGAGCAATTCGGATCATATCCATCCCTGTCAATCCCAGATTTTTTCGGGGTTCTTTGATTTTTGAGAACACAGCCTCGTTTCCGATTACGACACCATGTTCATTGATACCCATTTCTGCACCCCACATTTGAAAGGGTTTGGATAAGATCACTTCATTAGAATAAGGGACCTGCGGAATTTCGATATATGTACATTGGAGCGTATTATCTCTATTTTTCGTCCGAGGAATGTGCAGGACTTCCTGAGCCTCGTTGGGTTCGCGGTCCGAATTCTTTGCGAATATTGTACTGCTACCTGATCTGTGTATAAATGTATCACACATAGTCCATAATATTTAGGGGAGACATACCATCAAGATAACGGCCCCATTTGTATTTGTTTTGTGGTCTTGTCCATTAACAACCATCTTACTTCTGCCATCGCTTTCCATATCCCACAATTGTCCCCTGAGGAAGACATTCAATCCGATTTCGGATTCCAGTATTCTTCCGGATAGCGCATATTTATCCCAGGCTGCTTCTTCCGAGATTTGCATCACATCGCTCAGCTCAATGCCCGATGGTGGAGCAAAACCATTATAGCCTTGCCATGGGGAGGCCATGATGCGTTCACCGACACTATACGATGGTACAACTATAATACTGGCGCTTTGTGCCCGGATCTTCTCATATATCTCCGGATACCAGGAATCTGCACAAATCAATGTTGCGATATTTCCAGTTGCCATAGGTACCGTTGTCATGTCTTCTACATTGCCAGCGGCACAAAAGGTCTGTTCAAAATCGACCGGAAAGACTTTCTTTGTTACGGCAGTGGATAAACTGCCATCTGGTAGAAATACGAAACTAGTATTATAGAGCTTCTTTCCGGTAAACTTTATTTGTCCACTTTCTGCGACAGGATCGGGGAGAACAATTGACCCTGCTATAACTGTAGCCTTATATTCTTTTGCCAGTCGACTAAAAACTGTCTGGTATGCAGTAGCCATTTTCTCTGCATTAAAGAGAAAAATGCCAGCTTGAGTAGCATTAGGAGCTTCTGTCCCTTTCAGTCGCGTTTGCAGATATTTGATAGGATGGGAAAGGATCATCCTTAACATGGCCTTTGTTATGCTCCCGGAATGATAAATAGAAGGGTACTCATCGGTTGCGACTAGCCAGGTTCCGATATGCTCTGGGAATACAATCACTCGATTGTTGCTACTGAGGATTTTTTCTTTGTAGGGATTGAGATGGTCATGGAGTTTTTGAAATAGTGCTTCGGTAGATTGATAATCGAATGGGTCGACTTCTACCTGGACTCCTATGAGCAGGTTGGAGCAATAGGTACTATCCAATTCAAGTAGATCGACTTTGAAGTCCTTGGTGATATATGCTGTCGTGTTGGTATTGGAAAGAAATGCAATCCATGAAATGCCGATCATTGCGATGATGCCAACTGATATTCGGAGGGTTTTATTGCTCATCCGTCTGTGCTTAGGATTTCTTGAGCGGCTCTGATACCGGAGCGCACGGCTCCTTCGATATATCCATTCCATATGGTGGCTGTTTCTGCGCCAGCCCAGTGAATATGTCCTGAAGGTTTTCTGATCTCGTCCTTGTAATGTGTCCATACCCCGGGTGGAAAATATCCTACATAACAACCCTGGGAATATTCCTCATCTGCCCAACATTTGTCCTCGTAGTGCATCACATTTCGGGCTTCTGCACCGAAGTAACGCTCGAGCCATTCGATCATTTTTTGTTTTCGTTCTTCTTTTGAAAACTTCATGAGTTCACTCGCGCGTTGTGCCAGTGAGAAACCCATTATGACTCCATATGGTGCGTGCGGGCTTCCATTGTCAAAGATGGTTTGATATGGACAATTTTCATCCGTAACGACTTCTCCACTAAAGCCCTTTTCTCTCCAGAAAGGCCGATCAAAAAAGGCATAGCACTTCACTACAATACCCATAGGTATTTTCTGAAACAATTGGCGTTTAGCGATCGGTAATGAAGGGCTGAACCGGATCCTGCCGGCAAGGACAGGGGGTATGGCTACAACGACCTTTCGTGCCAGAAACGTCCCGGAGGGTGTGTGCACTATACAACCATCGTCATGCTGCTCGATATGACGAACCGGATTTTCAAAATGTATCTTATCCATGAAAGGCTTTGCCATACTTTCGATGATAGATTGCATACCTCCTTTGATCCGGTCTTGCTGAGCGCCGTTTTCTATGCTCAGCAATGTATTGATATCTTTACCTGATTTGATATAGAACAGTACATGTAGCAGGGAGATCTCCGCAGTAGAACAAGCCATCACGGTTTCCATTCCGGCCCGCATGATTTTCAGAGCTTTTTTAGTACGCACATATTTTTGAAGAAATGACTCAAGGGTCATGCTATCCCAATCATGGGCTTTCGGATGTGACCATGGCGCATCGAGATTGATGGTTGCCGCGAATTTGTCTAGGCGTTTTATTGTTCTATCAATGTAATAGAGCGACAGCGGGTCTACTTTAGGAATTAATCCCGAATAGGTTTTGATTCTTTGATTCAGGTCTAAAACTGCTTTTCCCGTATCATAGGTCCGGTAGGTTTCTATTCCAAACTCTTCAACCAGTTGATACATAAGGTCCTGACCGGGACCAATCCATTGTCCACCTAATTCTATATCGGCGCCATTTAATACTTTCGAAGAATGGACTCGACCGCCCAATCGGTCCCGGGCTTCCAATACGAGAAAAGATTGTTTGGATTTATACAATTCCCGTGCAGCAGCAATACCTGCGAAGCCACCACCCACGACAATTGTATCAAAGGATTTCATAAGAAATCAGATTTTAAACCTATTGAGCTGTCAATGTCAATAATACAAAATATGGTTCGATGCTACGAATGGCCTGACGCTAGGAAACTATTTTTTTGGATTTCTTCAGACGTTTCAATTTGGCAAGTGCATACTCGGCAGTATGGAGTCCCCGCATTTGGTCTTTTTTCTTAAATCCATGGCGTTCCAT
Organism: Bacteroidia bacterium; assembly: GCA_018680005.1. Lineage (GTDB taxonomy): Bacteria > Bacteroidota > Bacteroidia > Chitinophagales > Saprospiraceae > HDS-20. Next base: position 4,924 of record JAHHJQ010000281.1, read on the forward strand.
TTTCATCAGGACATTTTTCAGTGTACGCACGGCATCGACGATATATGGTCCTTTGTTGAGCATGACGCATTCTGCCTGTGCGCTATGAGCGGCATCGGTAATTTCTGCACGGGTGGCTTTTCCCTTTTTGGCAAGCGTCTCCAGTACTTGCGTGGCCCATATCACAGGGACATGCGCAGCTTCACAAAACCAGAGAATTTCGCTCTGGACTTCAGAAATTCTTTCAAACCCAATTTCAACTGCCAGGTCACCTCTGGCAATCATGACACCTATATGCTCTCGTTTCATACCTTGAAACAGGATAAGCGGTAGATTTTCAAAGGCATCTTTTGTCTCAATTTTGAAAACGACGCCAGTAGAATGATCTCCCAATTTCTCAAGCTCTTTATATAGCATGCGGACATCTCTAGGCGTCCTGACAAAAGAATAACCGACGATATCTGCGTTCTTGCTAACAAAGGGCAGCAGTTCCAGATCTTTATTGGTTAGTGAGGGTAAGTTAAGGGAGGTATTGGGAAGGTTAATACCCTTGTTGGAAGATAGTTTCGCTTTATATGCAGCGGTGATCAATAATTCCGCATTCGTTTTACTTTTTGCCTTGACGATGCCTTTGATCATCCCATCATCGAAATATACCTCGTCACCAATTTTGATGTCATCAATGATTTGAGGCAAGAGCACACCTACTCTGGCAACATTAATTTCTTTATCTCCGACTTTCACCTTCACCTTTTTCCCTAGTGTCTTCTTTTTAGTTAATACCAAATAATCGCCGGCTGCAAGTCTGAGATTGTTTTTGACTTCCCCCTTTGTGTTTCTAACTTTTATTTCCGATGTTCTGATTTTTGGACCTGCCAGATCCATATATATTTTAACATCCCTTTTAGTTTCTTTTCGAACCGCCTTGATATTGGAGATCATTTTTTTCCAGATCTTCATATTATCGTGGCTTAAATTGATCCTAGCGATTTCCATTCCCCCTTTTACGAGTCTCTTGATCAATTTTTTGTTTTCAGCCGCTTCGGTAGGCAGAGTTACCATAATCTCGGTAAAATTAGTTCTGCTACCGGGATTGAAAAGACGACGCGCTCTTGTGCGAATCAGTTTTTTACTCTTACTGTATTTCAGGCGATTGATCTGATGCTTATCTTCCCACTTTTTACCTTGGAGCATTTTGACCAATTTGATCACATTGTACAAGTTGCTATGTACATATCCTTCGCATGTACGAAGCGAAGAAATACCATGATCAGAGAGTGCATCATGCAATTTGCGGAGGTCATGCGCGCGCAATACCAGATATCCCAGGAGGTTCATGGCACTGAGCTTATGGGCAGGATGACTATTAGTGGCTATTTTTTTGGCCAGGGGCTCGTATTCGATGATATTGTCATAGATGGCGAGCAGTTTTTCTTCAAGGTGTTTGATGTTCATCGCCAAGTCAATTTGGTCAATAAAGGATGTGGAAGTATCCGAAATAACAGCTTCTAATAGCTATCGATGTGCTTCCACATCGTTATACGTGAATCCCGGTTCAAAGATAACCTTAATTCCATATTATATATGAGATTTTGCTATCTGAATGATCTCTAAATAAATGATAATATGGTTTCGAAATTAAGAGTCGTTGATGATGGCGATGTAATCTCCTGAACCAGGGATTTTGTACCTTTGTTATAAGTCTAGCCCACTTCCAAATAAGGGATCGCTATGGTATATGGGGAGCCGTCATCACCATTGATCCCACATTGACTAACCAGATAAAACCTTGTCATGATTGAACTCAATCCATTGCTGGAAAACCTGCCTCCACACCTCAAGCAATATATCAAACCACAAAATTACGAGGATTATACGCCGATCAACCAGGCGGTGTGGCGATATGTAATGCACAAGAATGTCAACTATCTTTCCAAAGTGGCGCATGGGTCCTACGTTGATGGATTAGAAAAAACCGGAATCTCTACAGAGGAAATACCCAGTATGTATGGTATGAACCGGATTCTCAAGGAAATCGGTTGGGCCGCAGCGGCGGTTGATGGTCTGATACCTACAGCGGCATTTCTGGAATTCCAGGCTTACAATGTGTTGGTGATTGCATCGGACATCCGCAAGATTGAAAACATTCAATATACCCCAACACCTGATATCATCCATGAATCTGCAGGACATGCACCGATCATAGCCAATC
>JAHHJQ010000285.1 GCA_018680005.1 Bacteroidia bacterium
GTACGATGCTCCAACAGGGAGAGGATATGATGGTATCAGATCGGCAGTCGAAATAAATAAAAACTCCGGCGCAGAATCTACTATAGAAGCACTTTTGAGTATTCAAGCTTATAATTCAATTAATTAATTTTCAGTGGAAAGGACAGTTGAAATAGCCGGCAAAAGAGAAAAGATCAACCTTTCGAGGGTTGTTCACCGATATAAAAATAATCCAATTGTCACTTGCCATGATGTCAATAAAGTTTGGCACCAACCTCATTTGAAGGTTGTTACAGTCCATAATGCCGGAATCACTCAATATAAAGGTGAAGTTCTGATGTTGTTTCGGTCCCATCTGCGAAATGGCATTTCCATATTGGGAATTGCTCGAAGCAAAGATGGTCTCACAGATTGGCGTATTGATCCAAATCCTGCATTAATGCCTTGCGATCAGGATGATGAATTTATAGATGGAGCTGATAAGGAACAACTCATTGCCAACGAAGGTGGGGGATTGGAAGATGCGCGAATCTCACAAATAGGTAAAGAATATTTCATTACCTATAGTGCTTATCATGGTAGTATTCAGCATAAGGTTCGGGTTTCTTTAGCCGTTACAACAGACTTCCAAAACTATAAAAGATACGGCCCTGTATTAGAAACAGATATGCGCAACGTGGTAATTTTTCCTGAAATTATTGGAAATCACTATTACGCACTGTTTCGCCCCAATGATTCAACAGATGATCATACCGGTGGCATTTTCAAACAAATATTGCTGGGTAAAACTTCAAATTGTCATTCAAATAGCTGGGATGTCAATCCAATTCCCATAATGAATCAAAGTGGTCTTCCAAGTTTTTTTTCTGATAAGATTGGCCCCGGAGCTACACCGATCAAAACTAAACATGGATGGATCAATATCTTTCATGGTGTAAGAAGCACTATGGATGGTAATCCCTATTTCCTGGGTGTGGCCATTCACGAATTGGCTGATGTCACAAAAATCCGTATCGCAAATTTCCCCATTCTCATGCCTTCAAAAGCCGATTGTAAAGTGCCGGAGGATGACTACATACATGTTCCGCAGGTTGTATTTTGCTGCGGAGCTATTCGAAAAGCCAATGGAGAGATCTACATCTATTATGGTGGCAACGACACAGTTATGAATGTTGGAATCACCCATGAAGATCTTCTGGCTGAATTATGTGACCTATATCCACAAGATCCTTCCACCGGTGTTGCTTTATTTAATTTGAAATCAAAGTAAATCATTGATAGTATTATGGCTCAAGTCCAATTAAATAATATTGAAAAAGTTTACGAAGGAGGTTTTAAAGCCGCGAAAGATATTAACCTGCAAATTAGAGATAAAGAGTTTGTAGTTTTTGTGGGGCCTTCCGGTTGTGGGAAATCTACACTTTTGCGAATGATTGCCGGACTCGAAGAAATCACAAAAGGTGAATTGATCATAGGTGATGACAATGTGACCACTACGCCCGCCAAAAACAGGGGGATAGCTATGGTTTTTCAAAACTATGCCCTATATCCCCATATGACAGTTTTTGAAAACATGGCCTTTGGATTAAAAATTAAAAAAGTCAACAAAAAAGAAATTGAGGAACGCGTAATGGCTGCTGCCAAAATATTAGAACTAGAAGATCTCATGGATAAGAGGCCAGGGCAAATGTCGGGTGGTCAGCGTCAAAGAGTGGCAATTGGAAGGGCAATAGTTAGACGTCCGAAAGTTTTTTTATTTGATGAACCATTATCAAATCTTGATGCCAAACTAAGAGGACAGATGCGCGTGGAAATAGCAAAACTGCACAAAAAACTAGATGCCACTATGATCTACGTGACCCATGACCAGGTGGAAGCAATGACCTTAGGAGATCGAATTGCAGTATTAAACGAAGGCAAATTGGAACAATTCGATACACCTATGAATTTGTACAACCAGCCCAAAAATATTTTTGTTGCCAGGTTTATTGGTTCACCTCCGATGAATCTAATAGAAGGCCGGATTATTGAAAAGGACAAAACATTACGATTCAAAGATGTGTCAGGACAATTAGAATTTGATATTTCAAGCGCCACTAATAAAAGTCTTTCCGACAGTGCCAATCAATCTATTGTGATGGGTATTCGTTCCGAAAATGTCACTGATAAGGCTCAAGATAATGGCATGGCTTTTCAAGGTGAAATTACCTCAATAGAGTTGTTAGGTAACGAACAAATCATAACTGTCTCCGGTCTGTCAGATGCAGTTATTTGCCGGGTATCTACCAAGAAAACATACGAACTTGGTGATACCGCAAAATTGTATATGGATCTATCCTCCATTTATTTTTTCGAAAAAGAGACAGAGCAGAGGATAAATTTATCGTCAGAGATTTAGTGCATTAAAGAATTCATGATAAGATCCAGGTAAGAAAATCTTAATCCCCAATCACTAACTCCTGGGTGAAATGGTTTCTCTATTTTTGATTTATGCAAACTGATTTATCCGATACGATAATTGCCCTCTCCACACCTCCGGGGATCGGAGCCATTGGTATTATTAGACTATCTGGGCCCAAGGCAATCAAATTAGTGGATCAAGTTTTCTTTGGTCGCAATCTTACTAAGGTGGAAGGCAATACGGTGCACTATGGAAAGATCAAAGATGAAAATGATCGAATCCTGGATGAGTGTATGGCTACTGTTTTTCGAACACCGAAGTCGTATACACGTGAAGACGTCGTTGAGTTATCTTGTCATGGATCACCCTATATTCTGAACCAGGTTATCCAATTGTTGATTCGTATGGGGATTCGCCAGGCGGAGCCAGGAGAATTTACCCTCCGTGCGTTTTTGAATGGTCAGCTGGATCTGTCTCAAGCAGAAGCTGTGGCCGATCTTATCGCTTCGGACAGTTCGGCAAGTCATGATTTGGCCATGAAACAGATGCGTGGCGGATTTAGTAATGAAATTCAACGACTACGACAGGAGTTAATCGATTTCGCCAGTTTGATAGAACTTGAATTGGACTTTGCTGAGGAAGATGTACAATTTGCTGATCGGACAAAACTGAAAGCACTTGTTGAGAAAATTCAAGGTGTAATTCGCCAATTGCTCAGTTCATTTCAGTTGGGCAATGTACTCAAGCAAGGTGTATCCACAGTAATCGCCGGTAAACCCAATGCCGGTAAATCCACCTTACTTAACGCAATGCTTCAGGAAGAGCGTGCTATTGTCTCAGACATTGCAGGAACCACCAGGGATACCATAGAAGCCACACTCAATATTGAAGGGATTCAGTTCAGACTGATCGATACAGCAGGTATACGCGATGCCCGGGATAAGATCGAAGCGTTCGGAGTCGAAAGAACTATGGAAGCTATTCAGGCTTCGACCATTGTACTATATGTAATCGACGTGATTGAAACTTCGCAACAAAAATTGATCGAAGAATTAAAAGCATTCAATATTCAAAACTCAAAATTCATCATCGTCCTCAACAAGATGGATCTCAATCCATACACCAAGCCAGAAGATTACTATTCAGAGGACTGGATCACATCAGACAATGTCATCACCACTTCAGCACTCAATAAGATGAATATCGATTATCTCAAAGAACAATTGTTCAATCTGGTCATTTCAGATAAATCTTTGATGGATCATACCATTGTTTCCAACAGCCGTCACTATGAGGCACTGACACGAGCCGCTGAAAGTCTGGACGCTGTCGATAGCGGATTAAAGACCGGGATATCATCAGATTTTGTGGCCATGGACATTCGACAGGCGCTACATTATCTTGGAGAGATCACTGGTGAGATATCTACAGATGATTTACTTGGCAATATCTTTAGTAAGTTTTGTATTGGGAAGTAGTTTACTTTCTTTTGTTTGTTAACCCCTTGTTTTTATTGACTTTATAGCATTTTACCTTCCTTTATTTGTTGCCAAATAGCTCTTATTTGCGTATATTTGTTGCCTAACCGTTGCCAAGGCAACACGTTTGTTGCCCAAACTCTATTTCTTATTGAGGTTGGCGAAATGATGCACCAACAAGCACCATTCTGCAACAACGAGCAACATATAGCAACTAATGAGCAGTAATATTAAAATACCAAAGTTTTGTCAGTATTGTGGACAGGCATTTGTTGCCCAGACCACAACAACAAGGTATTGCTCTAAAACTTGCAACAGCAGACACTACAAACAGAAGAAAAGAGAAGAGAAAGTTCAGGCGACCTTACAGCAAGAAATGAATACACCTTCTCAAATGGAACAGATGCAAACTTTGCAAACTCTTCCAATTAAAGTTGGTAACCACGTAAATCTAAGAGAGAAAGAATTTCTAAGTGTACAGGAAGCTGCCGATTTAGTTGGTGCAAGTAGATGGACGATACAACGAATGATAAAGCGTGAGCAAATCAAAGTTGGTAAGTTAGGCAGACGTACAATTATCCCAAGAACAGAAATAGATAACCTCTTTAAATAACGGCATTATGAAAGTAACACTTAGAAAAAGAAAGAAAGGAAACAAGATAACTTTATACCTGGACTATTATGACAAAGGCAAAAGAGAGTATGAACATTTAGGATTATACCTCACACCTGATCCAGAGAAAGGAAGTTTAACAAAAGCTCAAAGAGACGAGAACAAGAAAATTTTAGCACTTGCTGAAAGTATTCGTTCTAAGCGACACCTTGAGGTTCAAAATAACAT
>JAHHJQ010000176.1 GCA_018680005.1 Bacteroidia bacterium
GCTCCTAAATACATCAATTGGTGAGAATGTTAGCTCAATCAATTCGCAATTAAAAAAAATGGTTGATGATTTCAAAGGAGATCAACCTTATCCAGATGACCTTACTATTCTTTCTTGCAAGATCAAGCGTCTGCTTGAAGCATGATCTTATCGATATTCTCATCTTCTTGATCCGAAGGCAACCGTTATTCTTGGATTAGAGTTATAGATAATAGATATTACCTTTGTATTTCAAATTTGGAATTCTGAAAAAACATAAATGAAACGCAGAAAAACAGCTGCTATACTCGCATTATTCACTGGGTGGTTGGGTGTTCACAGATTTTATTTGGGACAACCTGGCTTAGGTGTGCTATATTTTATTCTAAGTTTTTCGGGCATTTCTCTGTTGCTGGGAATATTGGATGCTGTGATGTTCCTGACCATGAGAGATGAAATATTTGATCTTAAATATAATCGACAACCATATGAAAGAGGTAGTCGAAGATTTGAAAGAGAATATACCCGAAATACAAAAAGAAGGCAAAGGGAAGATCGATATCGCGATCGACAACGACGTCGGGATAAGGAAATATTGCAACGCAAATCAGAGGTTCGAAGAAGACCCAGAACTGCTCCTAAGGTGAAAACTTCAAGAGCAAATCCTTATAAGCAATCAGGTGTTCAGAAATTCAAAGATTATGACTATGACGGAGCAATTGAGGATTTCAAAAAAGCTCTTGATATAAACCCTAGAGATATTGCTACGCATTTCAATCTGGCGTGCGCATATTCTTTGAATGAAAAAACGAATGATGCCCTGGGTCATCTCAAAAAGGCCATTTCATTTGGTTACAACAACTTTGATAACATCAGAAATCACGATGCACTCGCGTATCTTCGAATTCAACCGGAATATGAAGCATTTGAGTCAAGCGGTTTTGAAGTAAATGAAGAAATCAAAACTTCTCGAAAGATTCAGGTAGACGAACCAGAAAAACGAGAAGAGCCAGAAGAGCAGAAAACCTCCATTCCTCAGGAAGACAACCTCCTGGAACAGCTCAAAAAGTTGGCAGAATTGCGACAAAAAGGACTTTTAACCTCTGAGCAGTATGCCATTGAGAAACGGAGATTGTTAGAATAATAGTGGCTTGTAATTTGCACCTAATATATCGACATCTAAAAATGAAATAATCAGAAAATGATAGCTGGAGAGTTAGTAACTCAGAATGTTATGCCGCTAAAGACTTCAGATTCTGGTAATGCGGCATTGGCGTTGATGAGTGATTATTATTTAAAACATCTACCCATTGTCAATAATCTTGACCTTTTAGGCCTTATCTCGGAGGACGATATATTGGATAATGATGTAGAAGAAGCAATAGGGTCTTATGGATTGTCTTTGCGTAATGTTTATGTGTATGATTATGATCACATATATGAGGTGTTGAAGGCTTTCAATCTGCACCAGGTGACGGCTTTGCCTGTTGTAGATACAGATGAACAATACAAGGGCATGGTGTTGCAGGAGGATATCGTCAAATATCTAGCGAATAGCTTTTCAGTACAAGAACCGGGGGCAATTTTAGTACTAGAAATGAGCAGACGCGATTATAGTCTTGCTGAAATGGCAAAAATAGTTGAGTCAGAAAATGCCAATATTTTAAGCTCGTACGTTATGCCGACACCGGATTCCAATATCGTGCAGGTTACTCTTAAGGTAAACAAACAGAATTTACAGTCAATAATAGCCGCATTTCAGCGTTTTAAATATTTGATCAAGGCTTCATACCAGGAAGTTGAATATATGGACTCGCTTAAAGAGCGATATGATTCATTAATGACTTATCTTGACGTTTAATTGCCTAAAGGACTTCATACCATTTCTATAGATCGACTGATTATCCTTTTGATATTCAGTTTGTATTCCCCTTACTTAATAGCCCAATCTGAGACTGGCGCAGCTGATTTTGCCGTGGTTAAAGACATTCAAATTTCTGGAAATCGAAAGACTAGGGCAAGAGTGATTCTGAGAGAAATGGATGTAAGCATCGGTGATACGATTCGTGTAGAAGATATTGGACAAATACTGGAAAGAAACAAAAAATATATCTTCAATACGAGTCTCTTTCAGGAGGCCCACATTAACGTCACCAATTGGAGCACATCCAATCACGAAATGACGCTAGATATCAAAGTTGTTGAGGATCTGTATATCTATCCTATTCCGATATTTTCATTAGCTGATAGAAATTTTAATGTTTGGTGGAAACAATACAATCGTTCTCTTGAACGGGTTAATTATGGGATGCGGTTTTATAATTTCAACAGCACAGGTAATCAAGATCGGCTCAAAGTAGTAGCACAATTTGGTTTTCAGAAAAAATATGAACTGGCATACAACCGACCCAACTTCAATAAAAGCCAAACACTTGGTATTAATAATATCATTAGATATTCTTCGCTGAAGGAAGTGAATTACGCCACCATTGATGATGTCCAGGAGTTTATCAAAGATGAAGAAAGTAGTCTATTTCAGACATTCTTAGTCAAATCTGAACTGACGTACCGACCATCTATAAATCAGTATCATACCATTTCGTTTTCCTATGCGAGACATCAAGTTGGAAACTTGATTGCTGAAGATCTCAATCCTGATTATTTTCTTGCTTCACGTTCAGATCAAAAGTATTTTGAATTCGAATATACATTTGTTAATGACCAGCGTGATTTCAGAACTTATGCGGAACGTGGTAGTTATCAAAAATTCTCCCTAAGGAAAACAGGACTTGGATTATTCGATGATGTCAATTTATTCCAAATCGAAGCAATTTATGCCAAGTATTTTAGTCTACATCCAAAGTGGAGTATAGAAGCATTTTCGAAAGCCCGTGTGGGCCTGAATAGAGACAAACCTCCTTTCTTTAACTACAAGGCATTTGGGTATAATCAAAATGTGATTCGTGGCTATGAGTTGTACGTAATCGATGCTATTGATTTTGGATATATCAAAACAAGCCTTCGATTTGAATTATTGAATTCAAAGCTATCGTTGGGAAAGGCCATGCCAATTCGAGGTTTTAAAATGATGCCTATACGATTTATGTTGACCTTTAACAATGATATAGGTTATGCCAATGATCCTTTTTATAGCTCAAATAATGAACTAAGTAATCAATTGCTTTGGGGAGGAGGAATAGGGATTGATATGATCCTTTACAATGACTATGTCTTTCAGATCGAATACAGTTCTAATCAGTTGTCCGAAAAAGGGTTATTTTTAAAACTAAAGTTTCCTTTCTAGAATATGCAGGTTGTTATTTATACAAGGGAGATAAAGGATCGAGATCGGGATCAGATACAACTCCTTTTGGATACACTGCATGAGAAACAAATCAATACCTACATATATCTGCCGATAAAACCCAGAGTCGATGAGTTGGTTACTTACAAATCAGATGTAGGTGTCTTCAGGGATTATCTCGATTTTAGTATTCACAAAATTGATTTCTTTATAGCTTTAGGAGGAGATGGCACCATGCTTAATGCCGCTACAATTGTAAGGGATTCTGGGGTTCCGATTTTAGGAATTAATACAGGAAGGTTGGGCTTTTTGGCTACAACAGAAAGAAAAATGATCGCTGAAGCTGTAGGTATCCTATTAACCGGTCGATACGAAATAGAAACCAGGTCATTGTTAACCGTTGAAAGCAATATTCCAATTTTCGAAGATTTCCCTCATGCATTGAACGATTTTACAATCCTCAAAAGGGATGTATCTTCAATGATCAGCATCCATACCTACATCAATGGAGATTATCTTAATTCCTATTGGGCAGATGGGATAATCGTTTCTACGCCAACGGGAAGTACAGGGTATTCTCTATCATGTGGTGGACCTATTGTTTTTCCTAATTCAGGCAATTTTGTTATTACTCCGGTAGCTCCTCATAACCTCACGGTTAGACCTATTGTCATCCCTGATGATGCCGTAGTTTCATTCTCAGTAGAAGGACGATCAGAAAATTTTCTTTGTACGTTGGATTCAAGATTCGAACTGATTACCAGCGAACATAATATCGCTGTTCAGAAATGTCCCTTCCAAATCAATCTTGTAAGAGTTGATGATCGCGATTTTTTGAAAACAATAAGAGATAAATTGGCCTGGGGTAAAGATGCCAGAAACTGATTTATTGAAAATCAGACATCAAAACCCGATCTATTAGCCGATCTTCTATCCTAGTGCCGTTTTCTGAAGATCTGAATGTATACACTAAACCAATCCCCTTGGCATAGATTTCATATCCTTTGAAATCTATGGTAAGTACTCCTTGCCGGTCATTCTCTATTCGCTCTAACAGTTTTATCCTGATTGCTGGGTATACTTTACCGTTGTGTTCCCATTCTTCCTCTCCAACAAATCTTCTATTTCGAGTGATTGTATTCAGTGAACTATCTGCAGGGGCAATAAAGGATAGTTTGTAAAGATAGATACTTGTCGTGTCCTTTACTTGAAAAGGGAAAGCGGACGCATAATGTATTTGAAGTTGGATTACAGAAGCTTGATCAGAAGAATCATTATAGACATAAAAATTATAGTCTTTATAAATCGCTCCTTGATCGGTAATGCTTTGTCTGAAAAATTGTCCGACTGTTTTCTTGGCATCATAATATTGACCAGTGAAGTGAATCGTGTCGTTGATAATGTTAGATTTAAAATACCAGTAATTAGATACGGATTGCTGATCGCTATTTGTAGTTGTGTATTGATAAACTAATCCATCACTCAGATCATTTATAGGATAATAGTAATCCTTGATATTTTTGGGGAATTGTCCCTTGCAACCCAGCATAGATGAAGTAATGATGATACTGAGCAGAGCAAAAAAGATATTTTGCCATAAATGGTAATTGCAGAATAGATTTTCGGACATTATGACTGAAAATTTCAACGTTAATAGCTTTGGAACGGAATCTGTTCCTACGGTAAACTAAGCCATTGGAAGGTAAAGATATTATCTTTGTCGTCCGAAAATAGACCACACCACAAATTCAATAGATATGTTAAAGGCGATTGGAAGTTCCCTGGGAAAAATTTTTGGAACCAAATACGACAGGGATGTTAAGACATACATGCCTTTGGTTGAGGAGACGAATGAAATTTTTGAAAATCTTCAAGCTTTATCCAATGATGAACTTCGAAGTAAAACATTGGAATTTCAATCGAGAATAAAAGAACATCTGGCAGGTATAGACGCTGATATAGCCAGACTTCATGAAGAGGCAGTCACTGAAGAAGATTTCAACCTTAAAGAATCCCTTTTTAATGAAATCGATGAAGCCAATAAAGAAAGGGATAAACATCAGGAGGATATCCTAAAAATCATCTTACCAGAAGCTTTTGCGGTGGTAAAAGAAACAGCGAGAAGATTTAAGGATAATGACGAACTAGTCGTCACTGCGTTGGATCATGACAGACAGATCGCTGCAAAAAAATCGAATGTAACCATTGATAACAACAAAGCGATTTGGTCCAGTACCTGGAATGCTGCAGGGGCAGAAATTAGCTGGGACATGGTTCACTATGACGTTCAGCTTATTGGAGGGATGGTACTCCATGATGGAAAGATTGCTGAAATGGCGACCGGTGAAGGTAAAACCCTGGTAGCAACCTTACCGGCCTATTTGAATGGCATAACAGGAAATGGGGTACATATCATTACAGTCAATGATTATCTCGCGAAAAGAGACAGCGAATGGGTAGGACCAATATTCGAATTCTTATTACTTACCGTAGATTGCATTGATAAGTATAAACCCCATTCAGCAGAGCGGGTTAATGCCTATAAGTGCAATATTACATATGGAACCAATAATGAATATGGATTTGACTATCTAAGAGATAATATGGTTCGTTCGAGTGAAGAACGAGTTCAGAAAAAGCATCACTATGCAATGATTGATGAAGTAGATTCAGTCTTGATTGATGATGCACGAACACCATTGATTATTTCGGGTCCGGTTCCTAAGGGAACAGAAGATCAAGAGTATATCTCTCTAAAGCCACATGTAGAAAAACTTCTCGAAGTTCAAAGAAGACAAACAACAGACTATATTGCGCAGGCTAAAAAACTATTTAAAGAAGGTGACCGCGGAATTGAAGAAGGCACAGCAGGTATGGCCTTACTACGAGCACACCGTAGTTTGCCCAAGTACCGACCATTAATTAAGTTTCTTAGTGAAGAGGGAGTCAAGGTTCTTCTTCAGAAAACTGAGAACCATTATATGCAGGAGCAATCCAAAAATATGCACCTGGTTGATGATGATCTTTATTTCACCATCGACGAAAAAAATAGAAACGTCGAACTTACCGAGAAAGGAACAGATTTCTTATCCCATATAGGATCTGATCCAAGTTTTTTCATCATGCCTGACATAGCCTCAAGTCTTCAGGAAATTGATGATAACGATGATTGGGATGATAACGCCAAACTTGAACAACGGGACAACCTTATTCAGGATTATTCGATTAAATCAAAAAGACTCCACTCTATAAGTCAATTGCTAAAAGCCTATACGCTATTTGAGCGAGATGATGAGTATGTAGTCATCGATGGTCAGGTAAAAATCGTTGATGAACAGACCGGCCGAATGATGGAAGGGAGGAGATATTCTGATGGTTTGCACCAGGCTCTTGAAGCAAAAGAGAACGTGAAAGTCGGTGATATTACTCAGACTTATGCTACTGTGACATTACAGAATTATTTTCGAATGTATCACAAGCTGGCAGGAATGACGGGTACCGCTGAAACGGAAGCCAGTGAGCTTTGGGAAATTTATAAATTGGATGTCGTGGTGATACCTACCAATCGTCCTATAGTAAGAGATGACAGAGAGGATTTGGTATATAAGACGGCTCGTGAAAAGTTCAATGCGGCAATTGATGAGATCGTTAAGTTATCACAGGCAGGCAGGCCAATTTTGGTCGGTACAACCTCTGTTGAAATTTCTGAACGGTTGAGTCGCATGCTTAAAATGAGAAATATCAACCATAACGTACTCAATGCAAAGCAACATCAAAGAGAAGCTGACATCGTGGCTGAGGCAGGAAAAGCAGGGGCAGTGACTATCGCTACGAATATGGCAGGTAGAGGTACAGACATCAAATTAGGAAGTGGGGTAAAAGACGCAGGAGGTCTTGCCATCATTGGTACTGAAAGACACGATTCCAGACGAGTAGACCGACAGCTCCGTGGCCGGGCAGGAAGACAAGGAGATCCAGGATCTTCTCAATTTTATGTCTCTTTAGAAGACAATCTTATGAGATTATTCAATTCGGATAGAATTGCTAAAATCATGGATAAATTAGGACATGAAGATGGGGAAGTGATTCAACACTCCATGGTCACTAAGTCTATAGAAAGAGCACAGAAAAAGGTTGAAGAAAATAACTTTGGAATCAGAAAACGTCTTCTCGAGTATGACGATGTAATGAATATTCAAAGAGAGGCGATTTATAAAAAGAGAGATAATGCCTTATCTGGAGAACGGTTATCAGTGGACATCCATAATATGTTCAAATCTCTGATTACCTATATCGTCGAGCAATATAAACCCAATAATGAATTTGAGGCTTTTAGGCGTGATGCAATAGGAATCCTTGGAGCCGATCCCAATATTGAACAGGCTGATTTTGCAGAAGGTGATATTGATGAAATCATTGAAAGGTTTGAGGAACAAGTAATGGAGAACTATCATCGGAAAACATCCAGAATTACAGAGGTGCTGTTGCCGATAATTAAAGATGTCCACGAGAATCAAGGCCATCAATATAAAAGAATCGCAATCCCATATACTGATGGACGTCAAAATCCAATTCCAGTCTCCGCAGATTTAGAGACTGCTGTTAAAACCAATGGTGAATCTGTCGTTACGGATATTGAAAAAGCCTTGACTTTAGCACTCATAGATGTGAAGTGGAAAGAACACCTAAGGTCGATGGATGAACTCAAAGATTCAGTTCAGGCAGCCTCTTTTGAGCAAAAGGATCCTTTGGTGGTATATAAGATGGAAGCTTATTCTCTTTTTGAACAGTTGATTTACGATATCAATTTCGAGGTCATCTCCTACCTATCAAAAGGTACCGTTGTCTTCGAAAATGGTCAGAGTATTGAAGAAGCTAGAGTACAAAGAACAGATATGAGCAAGGTGAGGACCAATCGTTCTGAGGAAGAAAAACGTGCAAGAGCGGCAGCCGCTTCAGCTGGCAGAGGAAGACCTAAACCGGAGACAGTGGTTAGGACTGAAAGAAAAATTGGAAGAAATGAACCATGTCCTTGCGGAAGTGGAAAAAAATATAAGCAATGTCATGGGAAGTAGAACGTGTATTCAGTTTCATGTTCAGGCGACATAATGAATCCGATTTTAAAATATACTACCTTAGCTTTTTCAACGGTTATTAATAGTATGCTTTTCGTACGAGTCTGTTTATGTCTATTCTTAATGGGAAATGTGTTACTCTGTGAAGCACAGATCATGCTGGATGAAGATCCTGCTATAACGGACCTTATGAATCGCTTCGTGGTTCAGAATAAGGAACGCACCCAAATCAAAGGATATAGAATTCAAATCTATTCGACAACGGATAGAGTCAAAATACAACAACAAGCAGGAGCTTTCGCTTATAGATTTCCTGATATGAAAGCTAACTGGATTAATGAAAAGCCATATTACAAACTAAGAGCAGGAGCATTTGCAACAAAGCTAGATTGCGCATATGTCTTGCATAAGGTTCAGGAGTATTTTCGAGGAGCATACATTGTTGTGGACAACAATATCAGCATCTCAGAGATACTTGATCAGCAATCAGATTGATATTACTCCTTATTTAATAGAATGACCAAAGCTGGCACACCAATATTCCGGGGGATTGATGTGATCACTTTCAGTATTATGATCAGCCTTAGTGCCATGGGTTGGTTTATGATCTTTGCTGTGGGTTATGGAGAATCCGGATATCCTGATTCAATCCCTTTGTTTTTAAAAACACAGGCAGGAAAACAAGCTATCTTCTTAGGCGTTGCTACGATTCTGTTTTTATCGATATTGATTGTTGACTGGAAGTTTTGGAGAACATTTTCAAATCCAATATACCTCGGAACCATATTGCTCTTAGTGTTGGTCCTGGTATTCGGGACTGAAATCAAAGGAGCACGATCTTGGTTTCATATATTTGGGTTTTCAATTCAACCTTCTGAATTAGCCAAGTTTGGAACCTGCCTGGCGGTGTCAGATTATCTGGCTACCGTAAAGATTACGGCTTCTTCCAGAAGGGCTCTGTTTTACTCCGCGCTCATCTTTGGCGTCCCAGCACTCTTAATCTTGCTACAACCAGATGCAGGTTCGGCACTAATTTTTGGATCTTTTGTTTTCGTTTTATTTCGAAATGGTCTTTCACCATCATTTGTTTTAGTTACTCTATATGTCATTACATTACTTATAGCAGGCATTATTACACCGATTCCTTCATTACTATTTGCATTACTACTGCTTGGAAATCTGGTGATTGCCTATAGCATGAAGAATAGATTGGTCTGGATGGGTCTGTATGTACTAATTCTGGCGAGTTCATTGTTGGTTTTCAATCTTGATTATCACCTGGAGGCCATTTTGGCAAATGCTGGATTATTAGTGATAAGCATGATTTTTTACTGGCGCGAAACTTCTTATGATCTTCCAATCACGGTTTTAGGACTTATCACAGTTGGATTGTTATTCGCAGCATCATCCAATTTCACGTTCAACAATTTTTTGAAACCTCACCAACAAGATAGAATCAACGTGTGGTTACAACCTGAGAAATGTGATCCGCATGGATCATTATATAATTTGATACAATCCAGAGTGGCTATAGGTTCTGGCGGATTTGCGGGTAAAGGATTTCTAAATGGCAGCATGACCCGATTGAATTATATCCCTGAGCAATCTACCGACTTTATTTTCTCAAGTATAGGTGAAGAGCATGGATTTTTAGGAAGTATTGTAGTCATCGGATTATTTATGGTTTTGATCTGGCGGATTATCTTGTTGGCTGAGAAGCAGAGATCACTTTTCTCAAGAAATTATGCCTATTGCGTTGCCGGTATTCTCTTTACACACATTGTTATCAATATCGGAATGACCATGGGATTATTTCCAATCATTGGTATTCCGTTACCATTCATAAGTTACGGAGGATCATCTTTACTTGGTTTTACCTTAATGATAGGCGTTTTGTTAAAGTTGGACCAGAATCTTAAATCCGTTTAATCTGCCTGTTTATGAATTTTGAAATTAAGGCGTTTGATGTAGGTTCGTCAGCGAGGGCAGGCACCATTACAACAGATCACGGTGATATTCAAACCCCAATCTTCATGCCGGTAGGTACCATCGGTACAGTCAAAGGGGTGCACCAGCATGAACTCCGGCAAAAAATTGATGCTGATATAATTCTATCGAATACATATCACCTCTATCTAAGACCTGGGACAGATATTTTGAAATCGGCTGGGGGAATCCATCAATTTATAGGATGGGACAGACCGATGCTGACTGATAGTGGAGGATATCAGGTTTATTCGCTTAGTAGTCAACGCAAGATTAAGGAGGATGGTGCACATTTCAAATCTCATATCGATGGCTCGAAACACCTCTTCACTCCTGAGAACGTTATGCGAATTCAGCGTGATATTGGTGCGGATTTTATAATGGCATTTGATGAATGTACACCTTATCCATGCGAAAAACAATATGCCGAAAATTCCCTAGCCCTGACGAATAGATGGTTAGATAGATGCAGAATTGCATTTGATAACTCTGAAGCATTATATGGATATCAACAGGAATTATTGCCAATAGTACAAGGTTCCACATATGCTGATCTAAGACGAAAATCATGTGATTATATACTGCGGAATGAATGGTTTGGACATGCCATTGGAGGATTATCTGTCGGAGAACCGCACGAAGAAATGTATCGTATAACAGAACTATGTTGCGGAATCTTACCGAAGGAAAAACCGAGATACCTCATGGGCGTTGGGACACCTGCAAATCTTTTGGAGTGTATAGGTTTGGGAATAGATATGTTTGACTGTGTTCTGCCAACAAGAAATGCACGGCATGGCTTACTCTATACCAGCAATGGAATAATCAATATCAAAAATGCGAAATGGGAGAAAGACTTAAGCCCTATTGATGCAAATTTGGAATGTGATACTAGTCGTAACCATTCTAAGGCATATTTGAGACATTTATTTAAGTCTAATGAATTGTTAGGGCCGCAGATTGCTTCGTTGCACAATTTGCATTTCTTTTTATGGCTTATGAGAATGTCTCGTGACCAAATTATAAATGGGACATTTTATTCCTGGAAGGACTCAATTATCAAAAGACTTCAAAACAGATTATAGTATGCTTCGTTTTCTTATAGCAGCAATATATTCCAGATGCCATTTCTAAAACATGTAGATAAGTATATCATCAGGAAGTTTGTCTCAACTTACCTGTTTACGATGTTCATCTTCATCCTGATAGGAATACTCATAGATTTGAGCGAGAAGGTAAACTATTTTGTTGAGGAGAAAGTTGGTCCCGGAGAGATTATAGAAGACTACTATTTGAATTTTATGGTCTGGCTGGTCGTGATGCTATCGCCATTGTTCATTTTGATTGCAGTGATTTATTTTACTTCCAGGCTTGCTGATCAGTCAGAAATCATTGCGATGCGCAATGCGGGAATGAGTTTTAGCCAACTGTACAAGCCTTATTTGATTACCTCTGTTTTGGTTGCGGCCGTTATGCTGGTAACGAATCACTATATTTTACCGATTGCTCAGAAGGGAAAGATTGATTTCGAGAATAGATATATCAAAAAGAATAAAGCGCTCAAAACACTAGAGAACTTGCATCTGTATACACAACCAAATCAAGTTGTTTCTGCCAGAAGTTATCGTCTGGCCGACTCCGTTGCAAGGGATCTGATCATTGAAGAATTGGAAGGAAATCAATTGAAACAGTATCTAAAAGCTACAAGTGCCAGATGGAAGAATGACGAAGGAAAATGGCAACTCAACAATTATGAAATACGAAAAATTAATGGTCTTAATGAAGAGCTTGTGCTCGGACGAGGGCAACGCCTGGATACGTTGATTAATTTGTTGCCATCCGATTTTGTGGATTCCAGAGATGAAGAAGCTACTTTGACAACTCCACAATTGCTCAAGAAAATTAAAAGAGATTATCAAAGGGGATTGAGTACTTCTCGTGAGTATGAGATGGAATATCATCGCAGAACTGCTGACCCATTCACCATTATAATCCTAACACTTATAGGATTCGCAATTTCTTCAAGAAAGGTTAGAGGGGGAATTGGTATTCATCTGACTATTGGTATTAGTCTTGGTGCATTATACATTTTCATTTCCCGGTTTAGTCAGACTTCAGCCGCTAGCAGCGCCGTACCATTAGTATTAGGAGTATGGGTACCCAATATTATTTTTGGTTTCATTGCCATGCTTTTGGCCAGGTTTGCGCAGAAGTAGATTTTGTTTAATGCAATAATTGAACAAAATGCCGGCAAAAGTGATCTAAAAACAATATTGTTTAAAATATGTGTTAAATAATTAAACAATAATTGGTATTTGTTTAATGTTGTTATATGTTTGTTTAAACAAATGAAATAACAATGTCTGCAATAGAATTTACCCAAGAATTACACAGATTAGAGAAAGTTCTAAATGGTTTTGCATATAACCTCACCAAAAATGTAGAAAATTCCAAAGATTTATTTCAGGAAACTGCGTATCGCGCTTTGGCCAATCGAGATAAGTTCAGACCTGGTACAAATTTAAAGGCCTGGTTATTTACGATAATGAAGAATATCTTCATCAACGATTACAGAAAAAAGTCAAAGGCCAATACCATTATCGATACAACCGACAATCTTTATTATATCAATTCTTCAAGACAAGCAATTGACAATGGTGGTGATTCAAACATCATGATGAAAGAGCTTACCGCCATGGTAGATGGATTGGATAATTCAATAAGAGTACCTTTTCTTCTTCATTATCAAGGGTATAAGTACAAAGAAATTGCAATCGAACTTGATCTGCCGCTCGGGACTGTAAAGAGTAGAATATTTTTTGCTCGTAGAGAATTGATGAAGCAAATCAATGGGAAATATGGCTCGTTGAAATAATTAAAGCTAATATACATATGTGGAGCCCTGATTAAATTCCAATGATCAGGGCTTTGTTTATGAGTAGATTTACTATTGCTTTGGATAAAACAAGGAATGCATACAAGTTTTTCTCAGAATCTCTTCTTGGTTGGGATGAGCATATTGATCGAGGCATGCCATGGCAAGGAGAAAAAGATCCTTACAAAATATGGTTATCGGAGATCCTGCTTCAACAAACCAGAGTGCAGCAGGGATTGTCTTACTATTTGAATTTTGTTGAGGCTTATCCAACTGTGCAGGATTTAGCAAAAGCTGAAGATGATGAAGTATTTCGACTATGGCAGGGATTAGGCTATTATAGCCGATGTCGAAATTTGTTGCACACAGCGAGATTTATCACAAATGAACTGGATGGAGTTTTTCCGCATAGTTATGACGAGCTTCTTAAACTTAAAGGTATTGGTACATATACTGCTGCAGCAATCAGTTCATTTGCTTTTGGAGATTTAAGGCCTGTGATCGATGGGAATGTTTTAAGAGTCATCTCAAGATTCTTTGGAATAGAGGATCCCATAGATACTAAGAGTGGAAGGAATGCAATAAGCAAGTTGACAAAAAGCTGTATAGAAATCACGGATAATAGTGCGGCATACAACCAGGCGATCATGAATTTTGGAGCCATTCAATGTACTCCGAAGTTTCCAAAATGCAGCAATTGTCCTTTAGTAAATTATTGCAAGGCCTATCAGCTCAATCTAGTATCCCAGATCCCCATAAAAAGCAAGAAAATCAAAAAGAGGGAAAGGTATTTTGTTTATTTCAATATTGAATCTAATGAACATATCCTTATAAAGAAGCGCACCGATCGAGATATCTGGCAGAATTTATACGAGCTGCCTATGACAGAATTGAGTACACCGTTCAGAAATCTTGAAAGCATATCTGAGAATTGGGCTATACCCATTCGGAAAGAACTAATTGAATCCTTAAATATTTCAACCACTTTTAAGCAGAATCTCACCCATCAAAAGATAATTGCCACTTATGTGGACATTTCACTTATCGAATCTAATGAACTGGCTACTAAACCGTATTTTTGGGTAAGTAAATCTGAGTTAGATCAATACGCATTTCCAAAAATAATTTTGGACTTTTTAAAGGTGCGAGCCAGACAACTCGGAATCTCCTATTGAATTAACATTGAACAAACAGTTATGATCAACAAAGTAATCCTCATAGGCAATTTAGGAAGAGACCCGGAAGTGAGAAGACTGGAAAGTGGAGCTGTGGTGGCAAAATTTTCTCTTGCTACCAATGAGAGCTATAGAGACAAGAATAATGAATGGCAAACCCAAACAGAATGGCACGATATTGTTCTTTGGAGGAATCTTGCAGAACGAGCGGAGCGTGATCTCAAAAAAGGCAAACTGGTTTATGTAGAAGGAAAGCTTACCCATCGAAAATGGCAAGACAAAGATGGAAATGATAGATACACTACCGAGGTTGTTGCCAATACGTTTAGATTGCTCGAGAAACGTGAGTCTAGTTCTGGTTATAGTACTGGCTTCCCTAGTGAGGAACCGATTTCAAATCAGACTGCGACTGTTGCTAGTCCAACTACCGCTAATAAGGATTTAGAGAGCATGCCGGAGGATGATCTTCCTTTCTAATGAAATAACAATTGTGTCTTATATTCGTATAAGCATTAGTTTAAACCAATTATCATAGCTTGGATTCTGAGCCCGATCCTTATTCGAGTTTTATTCCTATTCTAATATTTGCCGCAACTGGCTACGAGATTGGTCTTGGTTTTTTTGCCATTATTTTATTGTTGATTTGTTCAGCTTTGATTTCAGGATCAGAAGTGGCCTTTTTCTCTCTGAATGCTAATGACATCAATGATCTTGAACAGGAGAATACGCTGAATGCTTCCAGGATTCTAAGTTTGAAAGAAGATCCTAATCGATTATTAGCGACGATTTTGATAAGTAACAATTTTATCAACATTGCCTTGATAATCATTTCATATCTAGTATTTGCCAAGCTCATACCACAGGCGGTCACGGTGACTTGGTCAGATGGCATTTATGCAGCGATTTCCGTTCGCATTAGTCCTGTCCTTATCGAAGGTCTTATCAATACAATAGGCATTACATTTCTTTTGGTACTATTCGGTGAAGTAATACCAAAGGTGTATGCTAGCCGGAATTATATGAGGATGGTACACGTAACCTCATTGCCACTAGCATTATTGAACACGGTCCTTTTTCCTTTAAGTAGTATGCTCATGGCCTCTACTTCTTTTATCGAGGAAAGGGTACTAAAACGCGGTGCAGGAACTTCTAAATCTGATTTAGATAAGGCAATTGAACTTACAGTAGGTAGTGACCAAGTGAATAACAGGGAGATTAATATATTGAAGGGAATATTGAAGTTTCAGGATGTATCCGTCACACAGATTATGAAGAGTAGAATGGATATCGTAGCTATTGATAAGGAATTCACTTTTGATGCATTATTGCCAATCTTTAAAGAGTCAGGTTATTCACGGTTTCCTGTTTATGAAGATGACCTAGACAAAATCATCGGGATTCTTTATGCAAAGGATTTTATTGGATTACACGATAATGGTAAAAAGTATGATTGGACAGGGCACGTTAAGGACAATGTGATCTTTGTACCTGAATCCAAGAATATATATGATCTGCTTAAAGATTTTCAAATGAAGCATATTCATATGGCTGTGATCGTTGATGAATTTGGAGGAAGTTCCGGTCTTGTAACATTAGAGGATATCATGGAAGAAGTAATAGGCGAGATACAGGATGAGTTCGATGTGGAAGAAGAGATTACATACACCAAACTCGATGATTACAACTATATCTTTGAAGGGAAGGCCTTGTTAAATGATGTTAGCCGAATAATTGGATTACCTACTACTACATTCGATGAGTATAGTGGAGAATCAGATTCATTAGCAGGATTGATCCTTGAAGTATTAGGATACATACCGAGAAACAATCAGATAATCAGTGCAGGACCTTTTCGTTTTAAGATTATGTCTGCAAACTTCAGACGAATTGAGGAAGTTAGAGTAACGCTACCGAGAACAAATTGATGAACGTGTTAGGAAGAAGCATTTACGCATTGCTGTTTGGGAGTATTTTTATCATTTCTTGTAGTGATACCTTACAAGTTCCGAAACCTCGTACTTATCCTAAAATTGAGTTTCCAAATAAATCATATCTGATTTTCGATGCTCCTTTTTGTGATTTCAAATTTGAGTATCCTGCTTATAGTAAAGTAATCCGAGACACATTATTCTTTGGCGAAGCACCATTGGATGACTGTTGGTTTGATATATACTTCGAGAAATTCAATGGAAATATTCACTGTACATACTATCCATTTTCTTCTGAAACAGAATTGTTAAAGCTAGTGAGTGATGAATTTAAGATGG
Source organism: Bacteroidia bacterium (assembly GCA_018680005.1). Taxonomy (GTDB): domain Bacteria; phylum Bacteroidota; class Bacteroidia; order Chitinophagales; family Saprospiraceae; genus HDS-20. Next base: position 16,662 of record JAHHJQ010000176.1, read on the forward strand.
CGGATAAACACCAGGTAAGGGCAGATTATATTGATGAAATGAAAATATCAAAACCCAATGGTACTACCGGGATGATATTTGAGATTGAAGGCGCAACGGCCTCCAATCTTCAATTTTATCTTACAGACACCCAAAAACATTTTCTTAGAGGTGCACTTTACTTTCAAACACAAGCTCGACCGGATTCGATTGCTCCAGTGTATGATTTCATTAAAGAGGATATTATTAAATTGATTGACTCTTTTGAATGGAAGTAGTTATTTAACCGGAGCAGGTTCTTGTTTAGGTTCTTCAATTGGCTTTCCGGTAACCTTAGCTTTAATTTTCGCTTCTACCTCGTCAGCAATTTCTGGATTATCTTCAAAAAATTGTTTAGCAGCTTCTCTACCCTGGGCAATTTTAGACCCATTGTAGGCATACCACGAACCACTTTTATCAACAATATCATGGTCTACACCAAGATCGACAAGTTCACCTGTTTTGGAGATGCCAGTACCATATGTGATATCAAATATGGCCACTCTAAATGGAGGGGCTAGTTTATTTTTGACAACCTTCACCTTAACATGGTTACCAACTACA
>JAHHJQ010000293.1 GCA_018680005.1 Bacteroidia bacterium
GAGCAATATAGTGGTGAAATCATCATGTACTACGGTGATGGGACGCTGAGTATTTTCGACAGTGCAATAGACGCAGTTCAATGCAGTATCGAGATGCAGCGGGAAATGCAGGAAGGGCTAACCGTGCCATTGAGAATTGGCATTCATTCAGGTGATATCGTAATAGAAGAAGATGACATCGTCGGCGATAGCGTCAATTTGGCTTCCCGGATAGAATCATTGGCTTCTGTTGGTAGTGTTTTGATTTCGGATAAGGTATATGACGATGTCAAGAATAATCCTAAGATCCAGACTACCTTTCTCAAGACATTTAATCTCAAGAATATCGAAGAACCCACAGATGTTTATGCGATCAGCAATCCGGGTCTGGTGGTTCCTGATCCCGAGACGATGACAGGTAAACTGGAAAAGGAAAAGATCCCCTTTTTTTCCCTTAAGAATAAGATGCTGATACCATCCATTATTAGCCTTCTGTTTGTAGCATTACTGGCATTTTGGGGAGGTTCTTTTTTAAATAAATCAGATCAGGATATAACCAGTAAAAAAATTGCAGTAATTCCTTTAGCATATGACTTCTCTGCTGGTGATGAAGAGGAATATTTCCAATCCGGAATGACGGAAGCTCTGATAACGGAGCTATCCAAAATCAAAGGATTGTTTGTGATCAACAGGCCATCAACACAGGTCTTATTGGGAGGAGTTGGCGTTCAGGAAGTTTTGGTGAATGATGTCGTAAAAGACATTGATTATTTCATCAATGGTGATCTTGAAAAGGACCAAAATGAGATAAGCGTCAAAGTGTTTTTGAGCAAAGAGATCGATGGTGATTTACTTTTTGAAAAAAACTATACTACTGATATTTCTGAAATCCGCACATTGTGGAGGGATGTCTCTGTGGATTTGGCAGGACAAATGGGCATCCTGAGTGAAGAAGAAGCAAACCGTAGAATTGGTCTGAAATCTGTAAAGCCAGAAACCTATGAGCTCTATCTCAAAGGCATCCATTATATGAACCAATCGAACCCCATGGATATGTCCAGAGGAATGACGTATATGCAGGAAGCTATCGATCAAAACCCTTCGGATCCCTATGCTTACGCCGGTCTTGCAGAGGCCTATGTACGACTTGGACATGGACCAGCACCTCCACCCGATGTATTCCCAAAAGCCTTAGCCGCTGCGCAGCGTGCCATCCAATTGGATTCTACTTGTGCGGAAGGCTGGGCAGCTTTGGCGCATTATCATACTTATTTTGGAAAAGACTGGGAGCTCGCAGAATATGCGTTCAACAAAGCAGATGAATTGAATCCAAATATGGCATACAATCACTATCACAGGGCCTGGTATCTGGCCCTATTTGGTAGGATGAACGAAGCCATTGAAGAACATCAATTAGCACAAGAACTGGACCCTTTCATCCCTTTGCATACGGCATGGCTGGGTGAATTGTATCGATGGGTAGGCGAGTATGACAAAGCGTTGGCTGAAGTAGAAAAATCTTCCCAGATGGTCGAGTATGATGCCATCGGAAATTTGGTGAAGGGTTGGATTTATATAGATCAGGGCAAGGTTGAAGAGGGGATAGCTGCATTAAGAAAAGCTGCTGAAATTAATATTGGATTCAAATACATCGGATTGGCTCCTGTATTGGCACGTGTGGGCAACACAGATGAAGCAAAGGCAATTGCTCAAGAGTTAGAAGCTGCACCCCCGACTGGATTTGGGGCTCTGTGTCTGGGTTCCATTTATGCCCATTTGAAGGACAATGATAAAGCCTTGCAATGCTTACAATTTGAGCAAAAACATGGTTGGTACCCATGGATCAGAGTTCTTTTTATGCCAGAAGCATTTAAAAATGATGAGAGATTTCTTAAACTGATCAGGGATATGAATCTTCCTGATCCTGCGCCGTTAGACTATGATCCGGAACTGTGAGTTAGCCAATGGTTGAAGGTAACCCACCGACCATAGAGAGGAGCTTGCTCCGAACTACCTCTATGACATTGCAGCATCGCAAAATCATAATATCGCAACATCAAAAATCGCAACATCATATTATCGAATAGCTAATAAACTAGAGAGGATACACGATGCCCTTCACCGACCGAACATGCTCCGGCCCGATTCTGCAACATCCACCTATAATATCGGCACCCAGTTCGATCCATTCCTTGACCATATGGACATAGGTGTTGGGATCCGATATTCCTGACCACGTTTTGTTTTGGGCATTAAACACCTCACCTGAATTGGGATAAACCACGATTTTCTTATTTGTCAATACCGATTTCAAAGATCGAATCAATCCCGAGATATATCTGGGCGC
>JAHHJQ010000181.1 GCA_018680005.1 Bacteroidia bacterium
CTGTATCCATCTGAATGTTACTGTTTCCGCATAGCTGAGCTGGTCTAAAATATTCTTCCGGTAATTGTTATAGTATAAGAGACTTAAGACAAGGTAGAATATCATTGAAATTAAACCGGCAATCTGATACCACAGATCCAGATCCATATCCCGACCATCAGCATAGAAATAGTACTCGTCCATGACAAATACATCAACGACAAAGACGACCAATATATAGACTAAATAGATTGCCGGAGCAAGCAAATGAATAAGATTGCTTTTATTCAATCGGAAAGATTCATTGAGCAAGCTTTGGGTATAATAATACAATATGGGTCCAATCAAAAGTAATTGCTGAAACGGCACAAAGAAAAGTACATCACGGTATCCATCCCTGGCATACCACCCGGCATATCCAAATAAAAATGGAGCGATATACATAGCCCCAAGAAAAACAAACAGACTTAACCAAAGACTCGACCGGTCGGAATGGACAATTCCTTTGCGCAGGAGTAAAAATGAAAACACAACTCCATGAAAGAAGAAGATTAGCAAAAGTGCTGCATACGAGCCTAAATTAAAATCCATTTGCGCTATAAGATCAAGAGTTTTTCAGAGGTCCAAGTTAGTCCAATATGATCAACTTGGCCGTCTTGTGACAAACTTTCAAACGAGTGAAACTGATAATTATTCAGGAATCTCAGGCAAGAAACACACAACAAAGAGAACCTGGTTACATTTGCTTATGGACCAGTTTCTCAAAAAATATCTGATTTGTCTCCAATGATCCTTCAAGGCATGTTATATGATGAAAAATCATCCTATCAGAAAGGGCCGGCACTGGCTCCTCCACTGATACGGGAAGCACTACAATCCGGTGCCATGAATATGTATTCAGAAACTGGGGTCGATATTGAAAAGGTCATTGCAATGGATGTCGGAGATTTTGGGATAACCGATTATTGGGATATTGAGAAGATAACTCGCGAGCATTTGAATTCTTCCAAAAAGGTCATAACCCTCGGTGGTGATCATTCGATAACCTTTCCAATCATCAAGGCATATCAGGAACACTATCCATCGCTGGATATCATACAATTTGATGCGCATGCCGATCTCTATGACATCTATGAAGATGATCCATATTCACATGCATGCCCTTTTGCAAGGATCATGGAACACAACCTGGCTGTCAGATTGGTACAAGTAGGTATCCGAACCCTAAACACACCTCAAGTCGAGCAAGCAAGAAGATTTAATGTTGAGATTCATCAGATGAAAGATATACGAGAGGTCAAGGCGTTGCGATTTCAAAACCCACTGTACATTTCCCTCGATATGGATGTCTTTGACCCAGCCTTTGCACCGGGCGTATCGCATCATGAGCCAGGAGGCATGTCGACCAGACAGGTGATCGACTGGATTCAGCAACTGGACGCTAATGTTGTAGGGGCCGATATCGTAGAATACAATCCCAATCGGGATTTTCAAAACATGACTGCTTTCTTATCCGCCAAAATGTTGAAGGAAATTGCTGGAAAAATGGTTATTTCTGCATAATACTAAGGGTTCGCCGTAGTTTACAACTTCGAGCACACATTTCTTATAGCGTTTGTAACGCGGCATGCGTACACTCTGCATCTCGTATAGACATATTCATCACAACAACTGCCATCATTCATGCAATCTTTTCTATTTTGGTTGAATGGGTGGTTATCGGATAACAGATCAACATGCATTATACTTTGTGACGTTGACTACCGTAGGCTGGATGGATGTATTTACACGATTGATATACAAGAACGATATCATTGAAAGTTTAGCATATTGCAAGAAGTCCAAGGGTTTACAGCTTTATGCCTATGTGATCATGTCCAATCATTTGCATTTGATAGTCTCTGCTGAAGAGACTCATGATCTTTCTGATATACTACGTGATTTCAAAAAGTATACAGCTAAGAAGATTATCAATCGAATCCGCAATGAAACGGAGTCTCGAAAAGAATGGATGCTTGTTAATATGATCTACCATGCCAAATACAATAAGCGTAATCATACATATCAGTTTTGGCAACAAGACAATCATCCGATCAGATTAGAGTCTCCAAAATGGATAGAGACGCGCCTGAATTATATTCATATGAATCCGGTAAGAGCAGGAGTTGTAGATCAGGCATGTGATTATCGGCATAGTAGTGCCAGAAGTTATTACGAGGATGAGCGCGAGTGTTTATTGGATGTTATGGTGTTGGAATATATTGGACCAGGGGGATATTACTATTATCCCGGAAATTAGTTGATGCTGGTCGGGAGACCAGCCATGAAAATTTCGCTTCTAATGGGACTACTTAAGAAGAATTGCTCGTAGTTGCGCCTGTGAACCACAGGCTTAAACTACGGCAAACGAATTTTTTTTATTACGCGTTCGTCGTAGTCTCTGACTACGAACGCACATTTCTTATAGCGTTTGTAACGCGGCATGAATACAAACATATCTCGGACAGACTTCTTTTCACTCCTCAACAAATCGTTCGTCGTAGTCTCCGACTACGAACGCAAATTTCTTTCAGCGTTTGTAACGCGGCATGATTTCATTCGATATCTCGTAAAGACATATTCAGACAAATTAAAAATCTTCCGTTCGCAGTAGTTTGCAACTACTCGCACTTTTCCTATAGCGTTTGTAACGCGGCAAATACACAAACTGTATCTCATACAGTCCGACTATGCTCTATTCAAAATTCTTCCTATTTTCCACATCTATGAAAAATCAGTATCACATACATATACTAGCCTTTGTCCTAATTCTTCAACTTCTTGGATTTCATCATCCCGTTTTCACACAGACCTATGCCAAAAATGGGATGGTCGTATCCACCAATACCATCGCTTCGCAAGTTGGCGTGGATATCATGAAAAAAGGAGGAAATGCCATCGATGCCAGCATCGCTACAGCATTTGCATTGGCTGTGACACATCCCTCCGCAGGCAATATCGGGGGTGGTGGCTTTCTGATTTATTATGGTAAAGACAGCACCGCGACTGCAATTGATTTTCGGGAAAAAGCACCATTGGCAGCCACAAGTACGATGTATCAGGATGAAAAAGGGCAACTCATTGGTGGATCCAATCACAGGGGATTAAAAGCTGTAGGTGTTCCCGGAACGGTGGCAGGATTGTATCTGGCGCATCAGAACTATGGACGACTGCCATGGCCTATCCTGGTCCAGC
>JAHHJQ010000317.1 GCA_018680005.1 Bacteroidia bacterium
CAGTAAAGGTTGCTCCTTCCACTGCGAGTGAAGCCTGGAATTATTACATAGACGTAGCAACTGGAGAGATCGTTGAGAAGAAGGATATAATGATCCAATGTGTATTTGATGATCATGACCATGATGATTCCTTTTGTCATTCTTCAGAACAATCTACTTCCCTGAACGTCCCCCAAAGGAGTGAGGCAATTAGAAAAGTTGTGTCCGAAATAGAATCCACAGATAACGCTTCTTATCGAGTCTATCCTATTCCTGGCTTGAGCCCGGACCATATCGGACGTTTTCTAATAACTAATCCAGCTGACCCGATGGAATCTCCTTTTGGGTGGCATGACACAGACGGTGTTGTAGGACCTGAGTATACGATAACAAGAGGGAACAATGTGCATGCCGTATTGGATCGCGATGGAGATAGAAATGCAGATGTGCCCGAGCCAGATGGTGGAGCAGGATTAATTTTTGATTACGCTATAAATCTGGACAATGAGCCTGAAACCTATGGTGACGCTTCAACAGTGAATCTGTTTTATATGAACAATGTAATGCATGATTTTGCGGCTAAATATGGATTTGATGAAGCAGCTGGAAATTTCCAAGAAAACAATTATGGTTCATCTGGAGCAGCCAATGATTTTGTCAAAGCATTTGCTCAATCAGAAGCTGATAATGATCCAAGTGAAGATACCAGGAACAATGCGCGGTGGTTACCAGCAGCGGATGGGTTCCGACCTGCAATGGAAATGTTTGTCTGGGAACGGAATGTCGCAGGACTTCAACTTTTGAGAATCATCACCCCAACTAATATTGCAGGGACCTATTCCGGTACACCAGCTTCATTCGGGCCTCAGCTTCCTACAGATGGTATAACAGGTCAGGTTGCCATCGTAGATGATGGCACTTCACAAGGTGGTTTAGGTTGTAATCCGCTAGTGAATCAAGGTGAAATTAATGGTAAAATTGCTCTGATTGATAGAGGTATTTGCAATTTTGATCTCAAAGTACAGAATGCAGCCAATGCAGGTGCCATTGCCGTTGTCGTTTGCAATATAGAAGATGATCTTATTTCTATGACCGGTAGCATCAATTCGGGTATTCCGGCAGTAATGGTCGGAAATACCGATTGTATTCGATTGAAGTCCAATATCGACAATGGACTGCAAATTAAATTAGAAATTCCGAGAAATACAGGAGCAGAGCAACGTGATGGTACTTTAGATAATGGTATTGTAGCACATGAATATGGGCATGGCATTTCTACAAGACTAGTTGGTGGACCTCAGCGTGCAGGATGTTTGTCCAGGGACGAGCAAATGGGTGAAGGATGGAGTGATTTTTTTACATTGACCATGGCAGCTCAGTTTGGTGATAAAGGATCGGATCCAAGAGGAATTGGAACTTTTGTAAAGCGAGAGAATACAAATGGATTGGGAATTCGCAGATTTCCTTACACGACGGATATGTCAATTAATCCATTGACTTTTTCTGATATCATATTTACAGGATCTTCTCCTCATCGACTAGGTGAGGTTTGGTGCGTGATGATCTGGGATCTTTATTGGGCACTGGCAGATCGTGATGGTTTTGATCCTGATGTATATAATGGAACCGGTGGCAATAATACTGCTATTCAGTTGGTAATGGATGGCATGAAACTGCTGGATTGTTCGCCATCATTTACAGATGCCAGAGATGGGATATTGGCAGCGGATGTTGCCAATAACGCTGGAGCTAATCAATGTCTGATTTGGGAAGTTTTTGCCAGAAGAGGTTTGGGATACAGCGCACAAGGCGGGGATTCTAATGACAGAACAGATGGTACTGAGGCTTTTGATATGCCTCCATCCTGTTCCCCGGAATTGAAGATTACGAAGACTGCTACGGAACTCATTAACCCTTCTGAAACCATTACAGTTACGCTGGAAATTAGGAATGATAAACCTTCAGAGGCCACTGATGTGGTTGTAAAAGACATTATTCCAACGGATGCTTCCTATCAGAACAACAGTGCTTCACAAGCGGTCCAAGTGAATGGCGATCAGCTAACCTTCAATGTTGGATCTATCATTTCTGGTGGGACACATACAATTTCCTACGTCCTCAATACGGCCGGTAATAATTTTTCAGATTTCATCTGGTATGATGGTATTGAAGATGGAACGGGAAAATGGGTGGATGAAATAATAGATGGTAAAGAAGGCTGGAAAGCGACCACAACCAAGGCTAATGTTGGTGACAACGCATTCTTTGTAAAAAATGATACTGTGCTATCAGATGTAGTCTTACAGAATTCAGCACCTGTATCGCTAAATGGGAAGTCATTTCCTGTGCTGAGATTTCATCACTGGGTCAATTCAGAAATCGGATATGATCCAGGAATAGTCCAGTTATCAAGAAATGGAGGAACTACATGGGCCAATGCTGGAGATCTGATTTACAAAAACGGATACACTGGCAAGATACCATATCAACCATTTGCTATCCCTAATCAAAGTGGATATTATGGGGACAGTGGTGGCTGGAAGGATTCATACATCGATTTACGGGATTATATTGGGGATGATTTGCTTTTCCGATTTAGATTCGGATCAGACAATTCGACAGCTGTAGAAGGATGGTATGTCGATGAAGTGGCTGTTTTTGATATGAAAACCTATCAGAGCTCGGCATGTGCCACCAGTGCACAAGGAGACAATGTCTGTGATGAATTACCATATTTTGGAACGGTGATTAATTACGACTTGACCATAGATGTTGATGATGTAATTGATCAATCATTTAGTATGAATATCTTCCCCAATCCGACCGAAGATTGGCTTAACATTACAATAACGGGAGATATATTATTCTCAAGATTTAGCTATAAGGTCTTCAACATCAGCGGCAAAACGTTATCGGCTGGAGACTTAGACGCATCTGCTAAAACTCAATCACAGGTATTGGATGTCAGATATCTCCCCTCAGGTATGTATTTTGTAACTTTTAGATTAGATGATGAATTCGTAACAAAAAAATTCGTCAAGAATTAACTAACCATCTCTTTTCTAATAAGTTATGCTGACTAGATTCCTGTTAATCATTTTGATTTGCCTTTCAAACAATATCATTTCATATGCTCAAATGTCTTTCTCGGAATGGTACCTTGAAAGCATGCATCGAGCTGAAACCTATACAATCGACGCTATCAATCGAATGCCTGCGGATAAGCTAAACTTCAAACCAGTCACTGAGGTATCAACGTTTCATGATCAGGTGACTCATGTTATCAAAAACATTGGTTTTCCTCAGACCTATATCACGGGAGACAGGTATAGCCCAATACGGGAGCTTGATCTGGAAGCTAATAGCAAGGAGAAATTGGTTTCCAATATAGAAATTGCTTTCCAACACTTGTATGCTATCGTCCGCCAACTTGATGAGCATGAACTCTACATGATGACCAATTTTTTTCGAGAAGACGTAAACATGGATAAAAGAGCAATTCTCCTTCTTATCAAAAATCACCTCACACTTCATCAAGGACAAATGGTTGTATATCTACGATTGAATGGCATCACGCCACCTTCATTCAATGGATATTGATCCATGTGTGAAAAACACATTTTAATAAATCCTATTGTAGGGTACCTTCTAGCTTAAGATATCTTGGTAAATTCCTATCCAGTTCAGAATACAAAAGTTAGATTTCATGGTAGTTCAAGAGCTCTTGAATATTTTAGGCCCTGGTAAAGTATTGACCGGGGCGTCAGTGAGTGAACGATATTTTCATATCTGGGCAACACAATCGGGACTTCAGGCAGCCGCTGTTATTCTACCTCGATCCACAAGTGAAGTATCACACGTATTATCCATATGCAATAAGTATGTCCAACCAGTCATTGTACATGGTGGGTTAACTGGATTAGTAGGATCTACTGAATCCGAAAAAGAACAGATTGTCATATCCCTGGAAAAGATGAATAGCATTGAAGAGATTGATACACAAAGTCGTACAATGACAGTGCAGGCCGGGGTTATTTTGGAAAATATTCAGGAGGCTGCAAAGTCCAATGGAATGCTTTTTCCGTTGAACTTTGGTGCCAAAGGATCTGCACATATCGGAGGAGCAATTTCCACCAATGCAGGAGGATTGAGGGTATTTAGATATGGTCAAACGCGAAACTTGATTCTCGGTCTTGAAGCCGTGTTAGCAGACGGAACGATAATATCTTCTATGAAAAAAATCATAAAGGACAATAGTGGTTATGATGTAAAACAGCTGTTTATCGGTAGTGAAGGAACACTTGGAATCGTAACCAAGGCGGTTCTCAGACTTCAGGAGGCTCCTCAGAGCAGAAATAGTGTTATCGCGGCATTACCGAACTATAAAAACGTAGTAGCATTTCTCAAATTTATGGATGCTGGGCTTGCTGGTACGCTTAGCGCTTTTGAATTATTGTGGCCATCATATTATGAAAGTATGACCTCGGATCCGGCTCCTTTCAAACCACCTATCCCACATGGCTACCCATACTACGTGCTATTAGATAGCTTAGCGAGTAATAGAGGCAAAGACAAGCTACGCATAGAAGCATTACTTGAGCATGCACTGGAAAATAATTTGATCATAGATGCTGCATTGGCAGAAAACGAATCGGATCAGCAATGGTTTTGGAGTATACGAGAGCAAATTGAACACCTACAGCCTTTGCTGAAGAATTTCCAAGGATTTGATATCAGCGTACCAATTCCTGCAATAGGTACATATATCAATTCTCTAATTGAGACTTGTGATGCAATCCCCGAAATAGAAAAAATTATTTCTTTTGGTCATGTGGCTGATGGAAATATCCATCTGATTTTTGGAAAATCTGTGCAGTCTCCTGAGCTTGTCCATCGTATAAATAAACTTGTATACTTGCCTCTGAAAGAATTGGGTGGTTCTATTTCTGCAGAACATGGCATTGGAATAGACAAAAAGGATTATCTATATCTTTCTCGATCACAAAATGAAATCGACTTAATGAAGCGTTTGAAGAAGGCTTTGGATCCAAATAATATTCTGAATCCTTCCAGAATTTTTGATATGTAGCAACTATCCTAAAATCCTATGATGCCTCTTATGATAATAAAGGACACCACCAATAACAGCAATGTATCAGAATATACTTGGCGCGGGGTGTTACAAAATACGGCCCTCTTTAAAGAAGAGGGCCGCAGATAGTTTTCTCTTTCGTTAAATTGCAATTACATCACCTCATTGGGCCAGTGATTCATCACATCAATTATACCACTCATAATTCCAAGTGTCAATGCCCAATATCCAACATTAATCAGTATAAGTTTCCAGGATTTTTGCTCAAACAATCCATTAGTAACAAAGACCGGAATGATCAGAAATAGACTCAGAGTCATTCCATGCGCGAATCCATGGCCAAAGGTATCAAATTGACCTTCCTGCCCGGGGCTATTATTGAAATTTAAAAGGAAGAAAGACATCGCTAGAGACATGATGAATGAAAGTCCAAAAGTAAGACCCATATTGGCTTCTGCGGCTTTCTCTTCAGTCATTCCAGTGGCAGCCATCCATGCTTTTCCAAAAGTGGCTTTGTGGTACCAGGCAAAGCCCACCACCATTGGTACGATTGCTGCCAATATCAGGGATAACCAGTTTATGTTTTCCATAATTTTTCGTTTTGATTTTAGATTAAGCAAGTAAAAGATAGTGATTTTCTCTTGATTTATGAACACATAATCTCTGATTGAACGGCAGGCGACATTTCTCCAGATATGATGTTGCCAACTTAGTATTATGCCGTTTTACAGCTTTCTACCTACATTCGGGCCATGGAATTATTCACTGTCATCACCATATTGGTCGTAGTGTCCGCGGCTTTTGCCTACATCAATGAACGTCTCGTCAAACTACCTTATACGATAGGTGCAATGGTCATTACGATCATTATGAGTATGCTTTTGACTATAGCAGGATGGGTTAATCCGGAATGGATCAATCCTTTAAAGATTTTGATCGAACAAATAGATTTTAGTAAAGTACTCCTGGAAATTTTATTAAGTTTTCTGCTGTTTGCCGGTGCTCTGCATACCAATTTTGATCAACTCAAGGTTCAGCGTGGACCAATACTCGCATTCGCCACTTTTGGTGTTCTGGTTTCCACTTTTCTCATTGGTGCTTTGATGTATTACTGTTTACCAATTGTAGGCTTGGAAGTAGATTTCATTTATTGCCTACTATTCGGGGCATTGATCTCTCCGACAGACCCAATCGCGGTACTGGGTATTCTTAAAAAAGTCGGAGTACCCAAAAAACTCGAAACGAAAATTGTAGGTGAATCCTTGTTCAATGATGGAATTGGCGTTGTAGTTTTTCTGACCATATTTAGCATTGCGCAGGCTGGGTTAGAAAATGTCACGGTAAAAGAAATTGGGTTGCTTTTTCTTGAGGAAGTGGCCGGGGGTATAGCCCTGGGCATAGGTCTTGGATGGGTTGCTTTTAGATTGATGAAAAGCATAGATGACTACAGCGTGGAAGTAATGATCACAATTGCGATTGTCATGGGTGGATATTTACTAGCCCAAAGCTTGCATTTTTCTGGTCCACTTGCAGTTGTTGTAGCAGGTTTGATCGTGGGTCATGATACTGTTCGTGATCATTCTATGTCAGACATCACAGAACTCTATGTGGACAAGTTTTGGGAAACATCGGATGCGCTATTGAATGGGATTTTGTTTGTACTTATCGGGTTGGAGATACTTATTCTCCCTTTTGAAAAATCTCTGATCGTTGCGGGAGTGCTGTCAATTCCTATTATCCTTTTAGCACGATGGTTAGCTCTTTCGATTCCAATCTTTTTCTATGCAAAGAAACTGGAGTTTGTTCCCAATACCGGAATGATTATGACCTGGGGTGGATTAAGGGGTGGTATATCTATAGCGCTTGCACTTACTTTGACACAGGTGATGGAGAGAGATGCCTTTATTGTCATCACTTATGTCGTGGTGATATTTAGCATTATAGTACAGGGATTGAGCATTGGAAAGGTGGCCAATCACCTGATGGGAGATTATAAAGTTGAGGATACCGGAGATCATCATTAGATCTTCAGAGTATAAGTGGAAAAGGAATTTTTTCCGATTTTTAGTTGGAGCGACTGCTCTCGATCTGATCACGAAAAATCTATTTACATGGAACATCTGTTTCCTGACTTTGATACATTACCTGAGATATTCTATCATTGGGAATCCACGACTCCAAACAATGTCTTTCTTCGACAACCGAAAGGAAATTCATGGAAGGAAATCACGTTTAAGCTGGCCGGAGATCAATCCAGAAGAATCGTGTCTGCCTTGAAGGACATGGGACTTCGACAAGGTGATCACATAGCCATTTCGTCAAAGAATTGCTACCATTGGATTCTGGCCGATATCGCGATTATGATGGGTGGATTTGTCTCAGTACCCCTTTATCCAACATTGACAAAATCACAGCTTGCGGAGGTTCTGGTCAAAAGTGATGCAAAAGCCATCTTCATTGGTAAAATGGATAATTTTGGTGATCGCGCGAAGGGTATCCACAATGGTATTCGAGTGATCAAGTTTCCACATTATGAAGGATCAGCACGGATCACAATAGGCAAGGATTGGGATGACTTACTCAATCAATATGAACCAATAAAGGGCAACTATTTGCCTGACCCAGATAGTCTTTGGACAATTCTTTTTACCTCTGGTACCACAGGAACACCTAAGGGCGTCATGCATTTGCACAGAACGCCGGCATGGATCGCAAGGGATGAAAAGCAATCCAATTGGTTAGGTACTTTCAATTCTAAAGAAAACAGGTATTTCTCTTACTTGCCCTTAAATCATGTTGGTGAACGAATTGGAGTTGAATTGTCGGCTTTGACTACAGGAGGCATGATATCTTTTGCTGAAAGCCTGGAAACTTTTGCAAAAAATCTTCAGGATACACAGCCAACTTTGTTCTTTGCAGTACCCAGAATATGGACGAAATTTTATTTAGGAGTGCTTGCTAAAATGCCACAAAAGAAACTGGATAGATTACTCAAAATTCCCATTGTATCGAGTGTAGTCAAAAAGAAACTGCTTACAGCTCTGGGTATGTGGAAAGTTAAGGTGGCGGCAACAGGAGCAGCTATTACACCTGCATATATTAAGGAGTGGTATAGTAAGTTGGGTATACATTTGATTGAAGCCTATGGTATGACAGAGGTTTGTGGTTCTATGACCAATGGACCGATGAAAGATTGTCCTGCTGATTCTGTCGGCAAGGCCATTCCAGGTGGTGAGATACGAATTGCTTCAGATACAGGAGAAATCCTTATGAAGACACCTTATATGATGACTGGATATTACAAAGAACCTGAGTTGACCAATCACGTATTGATAGACGGCTGGATGCACAGTGGAGACCGTGGCGCTTTAGATGTTCAGGGATATCTTAGGGTCATTGGCAGGGTAAAAGATGCCTTTAAAACATCAAAAGGACAGTTTATTACACCAAACCCTATGGAAGAAAAACTTGGTAAAAATGAATTCATTGAGCAGGTGTGCATTGCAGGTCTGAATGTACCACAACCTATCGCTTTGATCAACTTATCGGAAGTCGGACAAAAGACACCAAAATCGAAAGTGGAGAAGTCCTTAGAGGAATCTTTGCAAGCTTTGAACAAGGATTTGGCCGGTTATCAGAAAATATCCACAATTGTTGTTGATGATTCTCAATGGGACGAAAACAACGAAATACTTACACCAACATTAAAGGTGAGAAGACCTAAGATTGATGAAATCTATATGGAAACGTATCCTGCCTGGCATGCGGCCCAAAAGAGTATCGTTTGGAAAGATTCTTTCCCTATAGGCTAGAAGAATGGAATGGTGTTAAGGGTAAATGGAGTTTGATATTCGTTTAAGCTAGGTATCGGCTATAAATGTCAAAATTCTCCTGATCGAAACAAACAAATACCACTTGCTGGATCGATGTGTCAGTGGTAGCATAATCTTTCACAGCTTTAATCGCTATCTCAGCAGCCTTTTCTTTGGGAAAACCATAAACGCCGGTACTGATGTTTGGAAAGGCAAGGGATTCAAATTTG
The DNA here is from genome assembly GCA_018680005.1 of Bacteroidia bacterium. Lineage (GTDB taxonomy): Bacteria > Bacteroidota > Bacteroidia > Chitinophagales > Saprospiraceae > HDS-20. Next base: position 9,114 of record JAHHJQ010000317.1, read on the forward strand.
TGCTCTTTAGCAAGTTTCAGGGAATTGAGATAGCAGTTCCTCAGCAATTCTGGTTCTCCTTGTGAACCTCCTTGCCATACAGGTCCGACCGTGTGGATCACATATTTTGATGGTAGATTGCCAGCTGTTGTTAAGACGGCTTCACCTGTAGGACATCCACCTTGCTTATTCCTGATCTCCATACAATCATCTAAAATTGCCTTGCCACCTTTTCTATGAATAGCACCATCGACACCACCTCCACCCAGAAGTGAGGTATTGGCGGCATTGACAATCGCATCTTTAGCGATTTCGGTGATGTCTCCCCTTAGTAAGGTTATTTCCATCTGTTTCCTTTCTAAGTTATTGAAATAAAATTGTCCTATCCTTTTCCCAGATTGATTCATGCCCCTCCCAATGGCTTTATTTTATCAGGACTTTGTTGATCCATTTTACTCAAGAAATATTCATCAACTTTTTGTAAGCTTTTTTCCAGAGGATTCTCAGATGAATCTCTATCTCCGTTCTTTGATGAAGGCATTGATTCTACATAAATGGATTGTGAAGGGAACGCAAAACTGACACCCAATCCTTCAGCCAATAATAGGATTGCATATACGATATCATGCTTACCTTTTAATTCTGCATTCCAATCCCTTGCCTCAAAAAAACAATAGAGTAGTACATTAATTGAACTGTCTCCAAAACTATTGAGGTGAACTTCAAAGAAGTCTTTTCTGGTCGTTGGATGCTTTAGTATGATATCACGAATACCTTTGACAAATAGGTCTATCTTATGTGGAGGTGTGTTGTAAGTCACTCCCAATTCTGTTTTAAATCTCCGAAATTGCCTAAGGCCCATATTGTTGACTACCTTGTTTGCTAGCATTCCATTGGGTACATATACTACAGAATTAGCAAAGGTCCGAATTCGCGTCGAACGTACGCCAACCTCTTCTACAGTACCATCGATATCGTCAAAATGAATCCAATCACCGATTTGAAAAGGTCGATCTACGAATATCATTATAGATCCAAAGAAGTTTTTAACCGTATCCTGTGCAGCTAGTGCCAGTGCAAGACCACCTATGGATATTCCAGCCAGAAGCGCTGTTACATTTACATCCAGAAATTCCATGACATAAATCACCCCTATTGCCCAGATAATAAAGATGACAATACGACTTATGACGGGTAAAAGTTGATCATCCAGCGTATTCTCTGTTTTTCTTGCCAGGCTATCTAGATAATGAAAGATGATCCGACTTATCCTTGTTATCAACAAGATCAAAAAGAAAATAGACAAAATGCCCAAAGTCTTGATGAGCATAGAATTCATCCGAATAGGTAACTGGAGCATGGGTGTTATAGAAAGGAAAATCCGGGTAGCCAGAAAAAGACCAAATATGCGGCCCATTTTCTTGATGTCCCTTTTGGTTAAATCAGAAATTTGAAATCGGTTTTTCAATAACCGAGTGACAAGCCATTTGGATAAAAAATTAGCGATATAAAATATTATAACACTTAGCAAGAAGAGTACTAAAAGTCCTAGCCATTTGAATGCTGAAACATTAAATATTTTATATTCCCAAGTAGGGCCACTAAAATATTTTTTGAGTCCTGTTCCAAATGGGAATACTTCCTCATAAAGTATTGGGATCTGTTCTAGTGTCGTTCTAGAATAGAACCAATTTCCATCTATTTTTTCCACATAAATTCTAGGCTCATTATGATGGATTAAGTATATCTTCTTCTTACTTAGTGAATCCTGATAATTGGAGTCTTGAGGTAATTGATTGATATCAATGTAGTAGCCTTTTCCATCGATGATCTGTTTGAGTTGAATGGATATTTGTTCCGCATTCTCAATATTTTCAGGAAACGAAAAAGTAGATCGATTCACATCATAGCTATCTTGTTGTAAATAATACAAGTGGTTATATATTACACCATAAGGAGTACTGTTGACATCAGAAGTATCAATTTGACTTAGAGCATTGAAGGCCAGGTTCAATAAAAAAAATAGAAGCAATAATTTATGGATGTTCATATTGGTCTTGATGTTTTGAGGGAGTCTTTGTATGTTCTCAATATTGGGTAAGTATTTTAAAGATGGTGAAGTTAAGAGATTGTTCGATCTTAGGTGTTGACACGCCATCAAAGTGGTCCTATTCCACTACTTTTGGCAAGATCAGGTCGCATTTTTTGTAGTATGCCGTCGTCATATATTCGAACATCTATCGATGGTCAATCCATCAAGCTTTCCAATCTGGACAAGTTGCTATATCCGGAATTGGGCATTGTCAAAGCCGAGGTTATTGAATATATCATGAAAGTTGGGCCTTTCATGCTTCCACATATCAAGGATCGCCCCTTGACATTGATCCGATATCCTGATGGAGTTGAAGGCAAAAGCTTTTATGCCAAGAACAAACCTAGATGGACACCGAAGTGGGTACCATCTTTCCAACCTCCCTGGGATCAAGGCAATACCTTTGTTGTCGTACAAAAGGTGCCTGAACTTGTATGGCTGGCCAATCTTGCTGCTTTAGAAATACATCCGATGGTCATCCGAATGAACCGACCTACCCATCCGGATCAATTCATCTTTGACCTGGATCCTGATGAAGGATTTACTTTTGAGAATTTAAAATCCCTGGCTCTGGAATTAAAGGAACATGTTTCCGGCTATGGATATTTTCCGTTTGTAAAAACGAGCGGTGGTAAGGGACTGCATATTGTCATACCCTTGTTACCTCATTTTGATTTTGTTACCGTCATTGCCGGCTTCAAAGCATTGTTAAAGCCTTTCATAGCCAAACGGTCCAAGTATACCACTTTGCAGGTGCACAAACATAAACGTGAGGGCAAAGTCCTAATCGATATCTACCGTAATTATCAAGGGAATTCCTGCATCGCACCATATAGTCTTCGGGGTAAACTCCATGCGCCAGTTTCGATGCCGGTGACATGGGAGGAGTTGACGGATATCAATTCATCCAAAGCCTATAATATCAATAACGCACCGGAATTGTTGAAGTTCAGAGGTGATGTTTGGAAAGACTTGGAATCATTTGCAGTGCATCTTCATACGCAAAAGCCGACAACTGTATCCACCATGAAAACTGCCCTTTCTGCATATGATGACAAAAGAGATTTCAATAAATCACCAGAACCGGAATCGGCTGTCGATGATCGTATCAATGGAAAATATGTGATCCAGCTCCATGATGCATCTAACCTGCATTATGACCTTAGACTTGGGATGCAAGGAGTATTAAAGTCATGGGCTATTCCCAAAGGATTACCATTTCTGACAGGGATAAAACGTCTTTGTATTCAGACAGAAGATCATCCACCCAAGTACTATGACTTTGAAGGGGTCATTCCTAAGGAAGAATATGGAGGCGGAGAGATGTGGGTTTTTGATCAGGGGGCTATCCATTGGCATACACAGAAGTCCAACAAACTGGAATTTACATTATCTGGAAAAAGAGGTCAAAGGCACTATTTACTTTATCAGATCAAGGATAACCAATGGTTGATGGAGAGAAAGGATCAACCCGGGATAGATTGGATCGAAACTGGCATCCAACCTATGCTGAGTGATACTAGAAAATCGATTCCTGGTGCGGGTAAATATTTTTTTGAGATCAAATGGGATGGCATCCGTTCCATTATTTACAAAAGAAATAAAACGATCAGAATCATTAGTCGAAGTGGGAGAGATATCACAGCACACTTTCCAGACTTGGTCAGACCTGATGATATTGATGTAGAAGAAGTTATCATGGATGCTGAAATTGTTTGCCTTGATGATCAGGGTAGACCCATTTTTGCTGATGTGATCAGCAGGATGCATACGATCGGCAAAGCAAGTATTGATCAGGTCAGAAGAAAGAAACCGGCAACGTGCTATTTTTTCGATATTCTTTGGATGGACGGACATATGCTGACCAATGAAGTTGCGGAAAGAAGACACGCCTATCTAAACCCTTTAGTCAAAGTCAATAAATATTATCGCATTAGTGATCGATTTGAAGATGGACAGGCCCTGTGGGAAGCAGCGAAAGCTATGAAGCTGGAAGGCATCATGGCCAAATTGAAAACGGGAAAATATCTCCCTGGGCAACGTTCATCCAATTGGTTAAAGATAAAATTTCGATCTACGATAGATTGCCAAATACTTGGTTTTACAAAGGGCAGTGGGGATCGGGCTCCATATTTTGGTTCCCTGCAATTGGCAGAGAACAAAGGGAATGAATTGATCTTTAGAGGCAGGGTCGGTACCGGGTTTAATATGGAAAAGTTGAAAAAGATTACCACACTACTAACCGATATAGCCACAAAAGAAAAACCCATTGATCAGGTAGTAGAAGAGGAGAAAAACACAACATGGGTCGAACCGAAGTATTTCACGGAAATCGAATACGCTTCCATGACGGATAATGGAACCCTAAGAGAACCTGTCTTCAAATCTATCTATATCATAGACGCCAATGATCAAAGGGAATATCTCGAACTATAGACCTTATACTGAAAATCGGTATTTTCGGCACAACAGTAAACAATCCACATTATGCGATCTGTCTGGAAAGGCCATATTCGATTTTCATTAGTGACCATACCTATCCTGGTCTACAATGCGGTAGAATCCAAGTCTACCATTCGATTTAATCAATTGCACAAAAAGGATAATGGTCGCATCGGATATGTCAAGACTTGTAAGTCATGTGATGAAGAAGTTGGTAGATCTGATATTGTCAAAGGCTATGAATATGCTCCTGATCAGTTTGTCGTTTTTGAAAATGAAGAACTCGATTCTATCAAGCTCAAAAGCAATCGGGCAATAGATATCGAGACGTTTGTGGATATTAAGGAAGTACATCCAAGTCGCTATGAGGCGGTTTATTATGTCGGTCCTGATGGAGAGGTGGCTAAAAAAACTTTTAATCTCCTCATTAAGACGCTTAAAATGTCCAACCGTGCTGGGATTGGCCGCATTATCCTCAGAGACAAAGAAGATGTTGTTTTGTTGGCCCCATACAAGAAGGCTATCATTATGTACAAATTGCGATACCCTGAAGAATTGAGAGATGTCAATGATGTCCCACACCTGGGGGAAGAAGATGTAGATGAAGCTCAATTAAGATTAGCGGAAACCCTTGTCGATAGCTTGAAAACTCCTTTTTCAAAAGTTGATTTCGAAGATCGATATAAAGAGGCTTTGATGGACTTGGTCAATGAAAAAGTATCGGGTAAGGAAATCGTCACAGTTACTGAGGAAGAGGAAGATGGCCCTGTTGTCGATATCATGGATGCTTTGAAAAAGAGTATCGAATTGGCCAAGTCTGTTAAAAAAGGTGCTTGATGATTGATGTACTCTCCTGGAATATTCAACAGGGTGGTGGATCACGAACGGTTGGGATCATTCAGTCGTTGGTAGACAGCAAGGCGCACATCATTGTCCTAAGTGAATTTCGCAATAACCGTCATGGTAAGTTGATACGAGAATCACTACAGAAAGCCCGATTCAAATATCAGTATTTAACGGAGGCCCCAGCTCAGAAAAATACCGTCTTTATTGCCAGTAAAGTAGAAGCAAAACCCTGGTATTTCAGAGACTATGATCCTAACTATCCGGATAATATCATCGGCTTGGATTTCGGGGCATTTGCACTCTATGGTATGTACCTCCCACACAAAAAGAAGCATGCACTTTTTGATCTTTTGATCTCAGAAGTTCAAGAACATACACCGAGCATTTTGGTTGGAGATTTTAATAGTGGTAAAAATTTTATCGATCAGGCTAAAGACAGTTTCTGGTATACAGACAAACTTGAAAAGCTTGAGTCATTGGATATGGTCGATGCTTTCAGAGCTAAGCAGGGTCAGATCAAAGAGTATTCATGGTATAGTCATCGAGGGAATGGCTATCGGTATGATCACACCTATGTGCATAAAATGCTCCTACCCATGGTGCATGATTGCCGCTATATTCACGAATGGCGTGAAAATAGATTATCCGATCATTCTCCCATGGTGCTCACCTTGAATCCATGATGTAGAAGTTCCATCCGGAATAAGTTTGTCAAATGTAAAGTTGATGTAAAACTTTATTTTCGCAATCGTTTGTGATGATAATCATCATCGTCTTTATTGATAAATGCTGCATAAAAAATGGGTGTTTACTGGTATCTTGGCGCCTTCAATTGAAAACTGCTTTAATAAGAAATTAAAAAACAACAAGATGGGTAAAAAAAGAATTGCGATTAATGGGTTTGGTAGAATCGGGAGATTGACATTCAGGAATATGATGAACAATCCTGATGTCGATATTGTCGCTATCAATGATCTTACAGATAACGCCACCCTTGCACACCTGCTCAAGTATGATTCAGCACATGGTAAATTGGATGCTGATATATCAGCCGGAGAAAAGACATTAACGGTGAATGGAGATCGTTTCTATGCCTATTCTGAGAGAAATCCAGCAGATCTACCTTGGAAAGAATTGGATATCGATGTTGTGCTTGAGTGTACCGGGTTTTTCCGTTCAGAAGAAACAGCCGGAAAACATCTCGAAGCTGGAGCTAAGAAGGTAGTGATTTCTGCACCAGCAAAAGGTGGAAATATACAGACCATTGTTCTTGGTGTAAATGATGACGAGTTGGATGGGTCGAATAAGATCTTTTCCAATGCCTCCTGTACGACCAACTGTCTTGCCCCCGTCATGAAGACAGTCGTTGACAACTATGGTCTTGTTCAGGGTTCCATGACCACAATTCATGCGTATACATCAGATCAGAAGATCCAGGATGCTCCTCACAGTGATATGCGTAGAGCGAGGGCAGCAGCATATAATATAGTTCCTACTTCCACAGGTGCGGCCATAGCAGTTGGAAAAGTAGTTCCGGAAGTACTCGGCAAATTGAGCTCGATCGCTATGAGAGTACCCATCATTACTGGATCATTGATTGAAGTCAATTGTATAGTAGAAAAAGAAACTACTGCCGAAGAGATCAATGCCGCCTTCAAAAAGCAGGCTGAAGGTCCAATGAAAGGAATCCTCGAGTATTGCACCGATCCGATTGTATCTGCGGATATTGTAGGCAACCAGTATTCATCCATCTTTGATTCATTGATGACTCAAGCCAATGGTAAGATGATCAAATTGGTTAGCTGGTATGACAATGAAGCAGGTTACGCAGCTAGATTGGCTGATATGTGTATGAGAGTAGCGAATTTGTAATCAGGAAAAAATAATTAGAAAATGGCAGCATTAGAAGATTTGCATATTGAGGGCAAAAGAGTTTTACTTCGAGTTGACTTTAATGTCCCACTAGATGAGAATTTTGTAATTACCGATGACACCAGGATGCGTGCTGCCCTACCCACGATCCAGTATATTCTGGATCATGGTGGATCGGTGATTATAATGTCCCACCTGGGACGCCCGAAAAAGAATCTATTACCCAATGGAGAAATGGATCGGTTCCGTTTCTCCCTTAAGCATCTGCAAAATCACCTTGTAGATTTGCTAGGTGGTGAAGTGCACGTGAAATTTAGTAACGAGTCAGTAGGCAAGACTGCGAAACTGATGGCAGATAAAATGTCACCAGGTTCTGTGATTCTTCTGGAGAATACAAGGTTCTATAAAGGAGAGACAAAAGCTTATACCACTTTTGCCCAGGCATTAGCAGAATTGGGGGACGTATATGTGAATGATGCTTTTGGTTCTGCTCACAGAGATCATGCTTCAACATCTACAGTCGCCAAGTACTTCAAACCAGAAGAACGGGGGTTTGGATTTTTGATGCAGGCAGAAATTGACAATGCCAGCAAAGTGTTGAATGATCCCGAACATCCGGTAATTGCCATTACAGGCGGAGCCAAAGTTTCTGACAAACTTCTGTTATTGGAAAGGCTCATAGATTTTGCGGATACGATAATTGTAGGTGGCGGGATGGCCTATACTTTTGTTAAAGCGCAAGGAGGAAGTATCGGAGATTCCATTTGTGAAGATGACAAACTTGATTATGTCCTGGATTTATTGGAGAAAGCCAAGGAAAAGAATACTACACTTCTCCTACCTGTCGATAATGTAGCAGCAGATAAGTTTGCTCCAGATGCTCAAACAAAATTAGTTCAGAGCAATAGCATTCCCGATAATTGGCAAGGGCTGGATATCGGCCCTGAGAGTATAAAACAATTCTCCGACGCAATCAGTAAGGCAAAGACTATTATCTGGAACGGGCCGATGGGCGTTTTCGAGTTTGAGGCCTTTGCCACAGGAACCAGCGAAATCGCCAAGGCTGTTGCGAAAGCTACCCAGGAAAATGGTGCATTCTCGTTGATAGGAGGTGGAGACTCAGTTTCTGCAATTAAGAAAAATGGTTTAGCTGATCAGGTGAGTTTCGTGTCTACAGGCGGTGGCGCTATGCTTGAATTTTTAGAAGGCAAAAAGCTTCCGGGAATTGCATCTATAGAAGGTTAAGATTACCAGATATTTACCCCCGGTTCTAATTCAATTCCAAATTTTTCCATTACGCTCAGCTGAATTTTCTGGGCGATATCCCATATCTCTGCACCACTGGCA
>JAHHJQ010000324.1 GCA_018680005.1 Bacteroidia bacterium
TTGGCGAGGGAGATTTACCTCATATCGCCCAGGGCTAAAGCCACAGGGCTTAGAGAAGACCTTTGAACTATCTATTTCTAAATTTTCCGCCTAACCGCCTAACCGCCTAACCGCCTTTGGCCTTTCGCCTCCTCCTATTTCACATTCCCATCCTCATCCAAAGTCAAATAAGGATTGTAAGCGATCTCCCAGAGATGGCCATCTGGGTCTGCGATATAACCGGAGTACCCACCCCAGAAAACTTCTTCTGGAGGTTTGACGATTCGGACACCCTTGTTCTTCAGGTCTGAAAAAATTTGATCAACTTCTTTTTTGGAACGCGCATTATGCGCAAGCGTAACACCCCGGAATCCTGAACCCTCTGGAGTTACAGTTGCATCTTTAGCCAGTTTTTCACGAGGGTAGAGGGATAGTAAAATTCCATTGAGCTGGATGAAGGTGATATCATCAGTGCTGTTCTCGGACATGGTCCAGCCAAAGGTCTCTGTGTAAAATTTTGTCGAAGCCTGGAGGTCGTTGACGCCAAGTCCGATGATTGTTACTCTTTGCTCCATTGCAATGATTAATTTAAAGTGACCAATGTTTAATGTAGTTTATATTTCACTTTTTGTCGGTACTCAAAACTCAAAACTCAAAACTCAAAACTCAAAACTCAAAACTCAAAACTCAAAACTCGTCATTAACCACCGAACACGTCAGTTCCACTGCATGCCCATCCGGATCTTTCAAATAGATCGAATGAAAATAATGATGATCCTGAAATTCAAATTTGATTCCCAGATCTGAAAAATGGCGTTGAGCCTTTTCAAAATCTTCCCGATCCACGTTGAATGCAAAATGATCAATTCGAACAGATCGACGGTCATCCTTTCTTGACTTGGATGCAGGAAAGATAGCTATACCTGAATTGTTGGAAAGCATCATGATGGGGTAGTCTCCCCATTCTTCATGAGTGATTCTTTGTAATCCAAGCGTGCTTTGGTACCAATCTGCGCTGATCTGCGGATCTGTTGATCGGATTGCCACATGATCCAGGAAGTTGATTTGGAAGGACATAAATTCGAATTAAATTCTTCATCAAACAATTTTACCCTGAGCGAAGCCGAAGGGCAACAATCAAACAATCAAACAATTAGCCTCCTTCACCACTAAGAAACTAAGTCCCACTTAGTTGCACTAAGACCCGCCGCGCTTCAAAATTCACTAATTCAAAATTCAATCATTACAAAGGCTCCCACGTTCGCCTATAGTCATAAAGGACACCGCGCTTCAAATTTCAATCATTCAAAATTTACCCATTCAAAACTCTCCCCAGCTCGCTTATAGTCCCGTAGGATATCACAGGCAACAAGCATTTGTCATTAAACTTTGATCTTTACCTGAGCATCTCGCGCAACACTGCGATCGTCTTCTCCACATCTCCTTCATCCGTATACCCGGAAATTCCCATCCTGGTCACACCACCTTTTTCATAAAGCCCTAGTACCTCTGTAGCCCGGATCGCATAGAAGTGCCCATCCCAGGCAAAAATGTTATGATCAGTAAGCTGCCTACAAACTTCCATGGCAGTCATCTTTGCTGTGTAGAATGATATAGTAGGTGCACGTTCAATTTCATCAAATGTTGGTCCAATGATCTGCACGCTATCGATAGATTCAATTCCGTAATATAGTTGTTCGCCGAGTGCTCGTTCGTGGTTGGCAATTTTTGACATAGTCGAGACCAGCTGATCTCTCAATTCAGTTCCCTGACCTTTGCTTGATATATATTCCACTGTCGCTTTGACACCTGCCAATGCCGCGTGATTTAAAGTGCCCGTCTCTATCTTGTAGGGTGCATGCTGATCTGTAGTTCGCAGTCGATCTGTCGGCAATTGATCTAATAACCCCGGACGACTATAGAGGATGCCCACATGTGGACCATAAAATTTGTAGACAGAACAAAGCAAAAAATCACATCCAATAGCCTGAACATCGATCGGAAAGTGAGCTGCATAATGCACGGCATCCAGCAATAACCAGGCACCTACTTCATATGCTTTCTTTCTGGCGAAAGCGACATCATTAACGGTTCCTGTAATATTGGATGCATATCCCATACAGATTAATCTTGTTCGGGCATTGACCTTTTGTTCCAAATCTTTTTGGTTCAACTTTCCAGTGCTGAGCATGTCCACTTCTCGCACTACAATGCCATGTTCTCGTAAGGCCAGCCACGGACCTCGATTGGCTTCATGATCGAGTTGCGTGATGAGTACTTCATCTCCAGGTTGTAATTTCCTTGCTAATGCCCGGCTCAAACTGTAAGCGAGCGTGGTCATATTTTGGCCAAATGAAATACATTCCGGTCCTTCTGCACCAAGAAAAGAGGCCATCATTCTTCGTGCATCCGCCATCATCGCGTCAGTCTCCTTTGTTGTCAGGAATGCACCGTGCGAATTGGCATTGGAACTGCGGTAATATTCGGACATCGCATTGATCACATACTCAGGCACTTGTGTCCCTGCCGGACCATCTAAAAAGATGATTGGCTGTCCATTATGTTTTCTCTGCAATATTGGAAAATCTGATTTGGGAAGCATAGCTCGTGATTTTGGTAGTTCCAAAGTTAATATTTGCATCCACCTATTGGGTATTGGAATACAATCATCCTATCTTCCACATATGGCGCAAAAGAAAATCGGGTTTTGGTCGGCGACTTCTTTGGTAGTCGGCAATATGATCGGCTCGGGTATTTTTTTGCTTCCAGCTTCATTAGCCGCCTATGGAGGTATTAGTCTGATAGGGTGGTTATTTGCTTCATTCGGCGCAATTTTATTGGCCATTGTTTTTGGTAATCTCGGAAGACTGGCACCAGGTACCACAGGCGGGCCCTATGCTTTTACGCGCATTTCCTTGGGTGCTTTTCCCGGATTTCTGGTAGCCTGGGGATATTGGGTTTCTATATGGGCATCCAATGCGGCAATTGCAGTAGCCCTTGTAGGATACTTATCCGTCTTTTTTCCAATACTCGACAGCAATCCTTTGGTGGCCATCATGACCGGTCTTGGAGTGATATGGCTGATGACATGGGTGAATACAAAAGAAATCAGGACGGTAGCCTATGTGCAACTGATTACGACTATACTCAAGATTACACCCATCATACTCGTGGGTCTTCTGGGTATTTTTTATATTAAATCAGGCCATTTTTCACCTTTCAATGCCAGTGGATCTTCAAATTGGTCCGCTATTACCACAACAACAGCGCTTACGTTTTTTGCTTTTCTAGGAATGGAGTGTGCTACGATACCCGGTACGAGCATAGATAATGCCGAGACTACCATACGAAAAGCCACTATCACAGGTACGCTGATTACAGTTCTGGTATACATCCTGAGCACAATCGCTGTAATTGGTATCGTTCCTCGAGAAGTATTGGCAAGCTCATCAGCACCTTTTGCAGATGCGGCGGAATTATTTTGGGGGTCCGCAGCCAGATATATCGTGGCAGCAGGCGCTGTGATTTCTACATTAGGGGCCCTCAATGGTTGGATTCTTATCCAGGGACAGATTCCAATGGCAGCGGCAATGGATGGTCTCTTCCCAAAAATCTTTGGAAAGCAAAACAAGTCCGGATCACCGGCCGCAGGTATCGTACTATCAAGTTTGCTGGTATCAGCATTGATGATGATGAATTTCTCCAAAAGTCTGGTTAACGCCTTCACTTTTATGATGACGCTGTCCACTTTGTCAGTTATAACACCTTATTTATTTTCGACTGCCTCTTATGCTTTGCTAGTATACAAGAAGGACAAAAAGCACAAAGTAGGACAGCTTTTCATAGCCTTTCTGGCCTTTTTGTTTTCGATGTGGATCATCATAGGTTGTGGCCAGGAAGTTGTTTTTTGGGGTTTTGTGTTGCTAATGGCCGGGATTCCTTTTTATGTTTGGCTAAAGAAAGATGAATCATCATGAAGCAACAGTTTTATATAGATCCTGATATTACCAAAGCGGAAACGCTTCCTGCCAGTTTTTATCAGAGTGAAGCGATATTTGAAAAGCTCAAACATCAGGTGTTCAGAAGATCGTGGCAGTGGATAGGTGACCGAAGTTTGGCGCCTCTCTCCGGGTCGATATATCCATTCTCACTTTTGGATGGATTTGTCACCGAACCAATGGTGCTTGTTCGAAATCAGTCAGATCAATTGAGTTGTCTTTCTAATGTCTGTACGCATCGGGCGAATATCATTGCACGTCATCCGGCTGAAGTCAAAGAACTGGCCTGTGTGTATCATGGACGTCGTTTTGATCTGAATGGGCGGTTCAAATTTATGCCGGAATTTAAAGAGGCAGCTCACTTTCCGCGACGTTGTGAGGACTTATATATGTTTCCATTGGAAGATTGGGGCGGTCAATTATTTACAAGCGTGGATCCTTCGTTTGACTTCGGAGGTGTGCTTCAGGTAATGAACAAGCGGATAGGATTTTTACCATTAGACCAATTCAAACGAAATGACACCAAAAGCAAAGATTATCTGGTCAAATGTCACTGGGCCCTTTATTGCGACAATTACTTAGAAGGATTTAACATTCCATTTGTGAATTAATATCTCAATGAGGTATTTGAATATGGCAACTATACGACCTTACTTTATGATTTCTGCAGTCTTCAAATTGGCTATTCGGATGGGGGAGAAGAAATTTTTAATCTACCAGAGGGACATCCTGATGCAGGAAAGGAAGTTGCCGCCTATTACTTCTGGATCTATCCAAATATGATGTTCAACTTTTATCCCTGGGGATTATCAGTCAACATCGTAAAACCGATCAACCGTCATCAGACACGGGTTTCTTTTATCAGCTATATTTATGACGAGTCGAAGATCGCCAGCGGAGCAGGAGCTGCACTGGATAAGGTAGAGCGAGAAGACGAATTCGTAGTAGAAGGCGTGCACCAAGGAATTCAATCCAGCGCATATAAAACCGGACGATTTTCACCAAAGATGGAAAAAGGGGTACATCACTTTCACCAATTGCTGGCTCGATATGTCAATGAAAGTTGAGTGATTCGGGTGACTTGAATGATCTTAGGATGTTTTGATTATACGATGCCTTAATATTTAATACGCGGGTGGACGCCTTTAGGTAGGGCGAGAGGGAGTTGTTTCGAGATTACAATGCTGCATACTACAATGATTTAATAATTTGAAAACTGAGTCTGAATATTGACGACAGGAATTAAACAGTTTTAAATGGATCACATTATATTTCAATGGAATTAATCAACGATGGAGAAAAAAAGCATTATGAATTTCATATTGGAGAGCATGTTCCGCGAGTCGAATATATGGCAGTAGGAGGTAAAATGTTTCTGAATCATACGGAGATTCCTAGAGAATTAGAAGGGCAGGGGATAGGTAGTCAATTAATTAAGGCTGTTTTGGAAGATGTTGAAAAGAAAGGATTAATATTGATGCCGATGTGTCCATTTGTTGCAGGATATATCCAACGTCATCCGGAATGGAAGAAACTGGTTCACAAGGGAATTAATATAGGCTGATCATGAAAGAAATCAATAAAGAGTATACCAATGGTGAGTTGACCAT
>JAHHJQ010000328.1 GCA_018680005.1 Bacteroidia bacterium
CGCGAAAATCAAAGAGGTGTCGTATTCTGGATGTTTTTGACGATTCTGGGTGGCGCTGGTTTCCTCGGTTGTCAGGCCTGGGAGTGGTCTAACCTTATTGGAAAGGAACATATGACTGTAACACGCAATCCTTTTGGAACCCATACGATATCGGGTACTTATCTGGATGATGAGCATGGAGATCCATATGCTCAGGGTGTGGATAAAGAAACATTTATGGTGGGAGATGGCTATTTGATTCATGCGGCTGGTCACGGGCATGATGATGGTCATTCTGCTGAAGTTGCTGATAGTCATGGAGAAACAGAATTCGTTCAACGAAGATTTGTATCCGAGGATGGTGTCGCAGGCCAGCAAGAATTTGGTCCCAAGGCTTTTGGTGCATTATTCTTTTTTATTACAGGATTCCACGGATTTCACGTATTCTCGGGGGTCGTTTTTCTACTTATTATTATGATTAATGCAGCTGGAGGAATCTATGCCAAACGGAAGAATGGCTATGAAATGGTGGAAAAAATTGGCCTTTATTGGCACTTTGTAGACCTGGTCTGGGTCTTTGTATTTCTTGTATTTTATCTACTCTAAATAATTAATTGGCAATTTTAAAGCAAAGAAGAATCGAAAATGGCTGGACATAAATCATACGAAGACGCAAAGAAAGGAGTATTCAAGGGACTTTGGTTGCTTGCAGCAGTTACGGTTATTGAAGTAATCGTATCCTTATTTGGGAAAGGACACATAGTATCAGGCGTAAAAGGCATGGGTTTGTGGTTTGTGATTGCTATAGGTTTGATAATAGCTGTACTTAGCTTTTACAAGGCATACTTCATTATATATGAGTTTATGCATATGCGCTACGAAGTCAAGGCGCTTGCAACTACAGTCTTACTTCCTACAGGTTTATTAGTGTGGGCTGTAATCGCATTCTTTCAGGAAGGTAACTCCTGGAAAGAACGAAGACAACAAATAGAAGAGTTCGAAGAAGCTCCGGTCCAAGAGACTTTTCATTATGACCCCACAATCTATTTATTGAAAGCCGAGGATTTGGCTTAAAAAACACTAAATCGGCGAGATCATTTTCTCGCCTTTTTTGTTTGTTGTTTATGAAAAAGATAATTCAATTAATTGCCATTTCAATTATACTTCTTGCCTTACCAGCCGCTTCATGGTATTTTCTGAAATCCGGTCTTGATTATCGCAAAGAATCCTTGAATAAATTGGGTGATTATGGCACTCTAACTCAAATGGATCTGGATGTCAAAGGGAAAAATGCCCTGTCTGTTTCAGACCTTGAAGGGAATACCATACTTGTTCAAAACCTCGATACTCAAGCAGATACTACTTTAACTATGAAGCTGTTTCGTCAGTTTGAGAGAAGAGCTGACATGAAATTTATTGTTACCGCGCACCCTCAACTAAAAATAGAGACCCTCAGGAAAGATAATCTTTGGCAACTTGAGAAGGGAACGGGTACAAATGAGTTTTTTAAATCGATTGGGTTGGAAGAAGACAATAAGGTCAAAGTAGCTTTGATAGATCGAGTGGGTATCATAAAAAATTATTATTCACTTTCGGATGAATCGGAATTGAGGCAATTGGTCGAACATACTGCATTTATTTTACCGGTTGAGGAAACTGCCAAACCGGAATTAAAGAGACAAATAGAAAAATGAGTCAACAGCGCCCTGCTAATCTGATATTGGCGAGAAAGCTAAATTATTGGGCAGTGGGTATTTCCATTATTGTCCTAGCATTGGTTGGTGCAATGCGAAGGTTCAAAGTGGTCACAGAAATAGATTTTGGATTTCTACCTGCTGTTTATTCTGGCATCAATATTTTGGTAGCCATTACTTTGGTCCTTGCACTGGTATATGTAAGAAGAAAAGATATTGACAAGCACAAGAAGGCCATGTCCACAGCAATGATATTATCAGGGCTTTTTCTGTTGCTTTATGTCGTATATCATTTCACTACCGAAGCCACTACGTATTGTGGTGAAGGAGGTATTCGGACTTTATATTTTATCCTTTTAATATCGCACATCATACTGGCAGCAACCATATTCCCTTTTATCCTATTTACTTATATAAGAGGTTATACATGGCAGACAGAAAAACATAGAAAAATGGCAAAATGGGTTTTCCCATTATGGTTATATGTAGCACTATCCGGACCTTTAGTGTATATCATGTTGCTACCTTGTATGTGATTGTATTCAATGATCAATATCTTTGTGTTATGACAAAAAAGATTCTCGTTACATTATTGTTACTTATAATAACTGTTGTTTTATCATCAGATTTAATGGCACAATGTCCTATGTGTCGGATGTCGCTGGAGAGTAATCTTGAGAATGGTGGCACTGCCGGAGCAGGAATTAATAAAGGAATTCTATACATGCTTGCAGCACCATATCTAATCGTAGCGACAATAGGATTCATGTGGTACAGGCATAATCGGCGACCTGGAGATCTTGTCAGAGATCGAAACTAATCATTGTTTAATTGGTCAAATTCCAATCAATAGGATCCTCTCCAGCTTTTTTTAGTATTTCGTTAGTTTTCGAAAAATGCTTGTTTCCGAGAAATGCATTGCCTGCTAACGGTGAAGGATGTACCGATTCGAGAACATGATGTTTTAACTCGTTAATCAAGCTTTTTTTAGATTTGGCGTAGTTGCCCCACAGAAGAAAAATCAATCCCTCCTTCTCTAAAGATAATTTTTTGATTACAGCATCCGTGAACTGGTGCCATCCGATACCTTTGTGCGATCCTGGTGACTTGTGACGAACAGTGAGAATACTATTCAGTAAGAAAACACCCTGACGGGCCCACTTGGTTAAATCGCCATGTGTAGCTATTGGAATTCCGAGGTCAGAATTGAGCTCTTTATACACATTTCGCAGAGAAGCAGGTTTCGGGATATTTTTTGGAACCGAAAAGCTTAATCCCATTGCTTGTCCGGGTCCATGATAAGGATCCTGTCCGAGGATGACAACTTTGACCTTGTCAAAAGGTGTTGAATTAAATGCATTGAATATCAATGAACCAGGGGGATAGATTTTGATTCCATTCGACCGATCATCCAGCAGTGAATCCTTAATATGGGCAAAGTAAGGTTGCTCAAATTCTTGAGAAAGTACGGCTTTCCACGATTCATGAATTTTTACATTGTCGGACATTACAAGGGGGTAAGACAAAACCTAAAGATAGTATGATTATGAATCTCATCGCAAAAGAAAACAGGCAATGTGTGAATTGATATATTTGAGACCTCTACCAAATACAAAATATGTCCAATCCAATTAAAGTCATAAAAAACAGATCTGACATCGGTGCGGGAACCAGAGGCTCAGATCTTGGCGTAGATGCCCTTGAAATTGCTGCTATCAATCAAGGAAGCGATTATTTTAATCTGTTTCCATATTTCGATGTTAAGACACATAATGAAACCATATATGACAAGGTCCGAAATTCATTCGCCAAGAGAATTGGACATGTAGCGGAACAATGTCAGAGAGTTTGTGATGCTGTTCATTTGGTGCATAAGCAGGGTTTTTTTCCTCTTGTACTTTCAGGTGATCATTCATCAGCTCTGGGCACGATTAGTGGAATTAAGCGATCATTTCCAGACAAAAGGCTGGGAGTGATTTGGATTGATGCGCATGCCGATTTGCATTCTCCTTATACTTCACCTTCAGGTAATATCCATGGTATGCCACTAGCTGCAGCGATTGGAGATGACAACCTGGATTGTAAAATCAACAATGTGTCAACATATACATTCGATAATTGGGAGGCTATGAAGAATATGGGTATTGCTGGCCCAAAGGTATTACCGCAGGATATCATATACTTTGGAGTGCGCCAGACCGAACCTCCGGAGGATCAGCAAAGGGAACAATATGGGATAAGAAACTTCATGGTTGCTGAAGTTAGACATCGAGGAATAAATGAATGTGTCCATGAAGCACTTGAAATTTTGAATGAATGCGATCTGATTTATATTTCCTTTGATGTAGATAGTATGGATTGCGATATGATTTCTTACGGGACCGGAACGCCAGTTCCGAAGGGATTCGATCAGTATGAAGTTATTGACATTATTTCTGGGATCATCAAATCTGATAAAGTAGCGTGCATTGAATTTGTAGAAATCAACCCATTGTTAGATTTAAGGGGCAATAGCATGGCAGCAACAGCCTTTGAAGTTTTGGAAGGTATCACGAGTCCGCTTTTGGGGGTATTGAACTAGTTATTTAGATATTAACTGGTTCCGATGCCATGATATGGTCAAAGATTTTGGTAGCATGATCCATGCTATTTTCGATAAATATTTTGCTGGTTTGCAGACCTGCGTTGATTACACCTGCTACATACATTCCTTTGACATTTGTTTCCAGTGTTGCGGGATCGTGTACTGGTTTCTTTATTTCATCTTCAGAGAGTTGTATGCCAAGCTGCTGCAAAAAATCAAAATCGGGTCGATAGCCTGTCATGGCCAGAACGAAATCATTTTTAATTGAGATCTCGCCATCCGGAGTGATGATATCTAATTGGTCTTCATGAATTTCCTTGACATTGGAATTGAAATAGGCCTTAATCGAACCTTCATTAATGCGATTTTCGATATTTGGTTTGATCCAATATTTCACCCGCTCACTTATTGACGGTTGCCGAATAATCATGGTGACCTCTGCGTCTTTGTGAAATAATTCCAAGGCTACATCACATGCTGAATTGGCAGAGCCTATGACCGCAACTTTTTGTCCAATAAAAGGATGTACTTCTGTGTAATAATGGAATACTTTGTCCAATTCTTCTCCAGGAATATCTAGCAATCGCGGTTTGCCATAAAACCCAGTGGAAATGATCACATACTTGGATCTGAATTTCTTTTTTTTGGCTTGTATTTCGAATTGCGAATTTTTTCTCTGTATTGAATCTACTTTATGGTAGGTCAACAGATTGAGCTCCCATGAACTACACACCCGGCGATAGTATTCCAGAGCTTCTCTTCTTGTCGGTTTTTCTGTGTGTGAGATAAAGGGGACGCCACCGATTTCCAATTTTTGCGATGTAGAGAAAAAAGTCATATTTGTAGGAAAATGAAACAGCGAATTCACCAGCATTCCTTCTTCAAGAATCAAATGGTTTAGACCTCTTTTTTTACACTCAATAGCACAAGTCAACCCTACAGGGCCCGCGCCAACGATAATTACATCTGTTTCTTCCATGATCCGATAATATAAGCAATTGATAAAGGCATCACTGATACAGGCAATAAAAATGCGGAAATCTTCTGGCGCAACAAAATGCTCTGGAATCCAGGTATGAGCAAAACCAGACAAGGACGGAAATCTTGAATGATCTGCACCGCAACAACCACTTATTTACTTGCAAAAACCGATATAATTTTGGATATTATGACGTCAAAGCAAGCAGAGTTAAAAATCTGTAACAATGGCTTTGAGTAACAATTAAGATTACCTATTTTGACCAAATCTCTCTTCCCTTTTGAAAACGAATTTTTAACCATTAAATAGTTTACCTTATGAATATAACTTTCAACGAGCTGCGAGATATCAAGCACAAGCTCCCGACCGGAAGTATTAAAAAAATTGCGAAAGAATTAAACTTGAATGAACAAACCGTAAGGAACTACTTTGGAGCGAAGAAATTTGAAAATGAAAAGATAATAGGATGGCACCTTCAGCCTGGACCTGATGGTGGAATTGTTAATATTAAGGATACGAAAATCCTTGATCTTGCACGCCAGATTATCAAAGAGCACCAAAGTGAAGAAGCCACTTTAAATGAAGATTAAACTGGCAGAAAAAGCGAAGATGAACGTTCATCTTCGCTTTTTGCTTTTATAGGATTGTATAGAAGTCCTCTACAAGCGTCCTGTAAGCATCTGTGTAGTCATGACGTGTATTGCTCTGATTAATTGCCAAGGTGTCAACCTTTGTGATCGACGGGCGCTTTGTGAATTCCAAGAGTACACGTTCAACATTTTTGTCAACGTGTCCCTTTACCTCCGTAAGCTTTGAACAATACAAGCCTGCTGATTCGGCCATCTCCTTGAATCTAAGTCCTTCCAGCAATGGCAGTACAACACAAAACCGACCTTCGGAACTAAGCAATTTGCGAATTGATCTTAAAAGGTCATTGTGGGGAAGTTTTATCGTATGACGTACCTCAGCCCTATCCGCATTATTGGACAATGTGCCGCCTGTGAAGAAAGGTGGATTGCATACAATCAGATCAAATGTTGACTCGTTCTGTGAGAAATCCTGGATCGATTGGTTAATGACCTTCAATCTGGAGGACCAATTCGATGATTGAAAATTTTTCACAGCAACTTCGTAGGCATTTGGATCAATCTCGACTCCGATAACACTAGCCTTTGGCTGGCGCTGTGCGATCATCAAAGCAATGACACCAGTTCCGGTGCCAATATCTAAAACACGTTTCACTTTTGTGACGTTTGCCCAGGCACCCAGGAGAACACCATCGGTACCAACTTTCATGGTGGCACCTTCCTGTTCAACTGTAAATGATTTGAAATAGAATGGGTCCCTTTTTTTGACTGTACTTTCCATATATTTTTGTTACGGCTTTACAAAGGAAGTGATTCTTAAGGTAAATACTTTGTATAGATGATAATTCTTATTTTTAGGTTTTTCAGACCGTCACTACAACATATCTAAATCCAAAGAACATACAAAACCTGACATGGTTTTGGTGGGTATTTCCTGTAGTTCGTTTGCCATATATTGCTTCCCATCTTCCTAATTTTGTGTTGCTCATTAAGTCATATTAAGTAAAGAATTGATGACGAATACTAATCTAATAGACATTTCACAAGAAATTTTGAACGACAATGTAATTGGTAAACTCAGTACCTTTCTGGGAGAAGAACGGAGAAAAGTACGTCGTGGATTTTTGTCCAGTGTAGCATCGATATTAAACCTATTCATGGCCAATACAGAGGACAAAACAAAAGTTCAATTCATCTTGGATTTTTTGAAAGACCCTCGATTTGATGGTACGATGATCACGGAATTGGATAGGGTGCTTGGCGGTGGGCCGGCTACGTCAGGAATTATGGATTCCGGAGGAGTCGTTATACGAAGTCAAATAGGGGATGGGTTCAAGAGTCTGGTCGATAATGTAGTTAGTGATTCTGCTATCAGTTCTGTTAGCGCACAAAAACTATTACCATTGGTGGCATCGTTCCTGTTGAATTTAATTAAGAAACACAGTGCTGGGGAATCGCCCGATGCTACAGGTCTAATTGAGCTTTTGAATAGTCAAAAAGACGGTATAGCATCCTTTTTGACCAA
>JAHHJQ010000341.1 GCA_018680005.1 Bacteroidia bacterium
ACTAGCTTTGATGTCAGCTAATGATTTCCCTCTTATAGATTTTGCCTGCATTTTGCATTTTTTTTAGTCCATAGTCCATAGTCTTCAGTCAATGGTCCTCGATTTCGGGCCACAGTCCACAGCCCATAGTCATTCAAACTACTTACTACTGTTTACCACTCCCTACTTTCCACTCACCACCTCCTACACTGGCAATTCAATAATAAACGCTGACCCTTTCCCAATCTCTGACTCCACCTTCAGTTCACCTCCGTGCGCTTTGATAATATCGTAAGAAAGTGACAATCCAAGACCCGTCCCCTTACCGGTCGGTTTAGTGGTAAAGAAGGGTTCAAATATTTTGTCAACCTGATTAGGTGGAATACCTGATCCATTATCTTTTATGGATATTTCTATCTTTTCCTTTTTGTTCTTTGTACTTATGGAAACTGTTGGTTTGAAACCATTTTCATTGCGTTTATTCCTCTGGTCCACCGCATAGAATGCATTATTCATAATATTCAGAAAAACACGTCCGATGTCCTGTGCAACGACCTGAAGCTTTGGTAATTCCTTATCAAAATTGGTTTCTATAGCAGCGTTGAAGGTCTTGTCTTTAGCCCTCAGTCCATGAAAAGACAAGCGGACAAATTCGTCACATAAGGCATTGATATCTGTTTCAA
This sequence comes from Bacteroidia bacterium, assembly GCA_018680005.1. Lineage (GTDB taxonomy): Bacteria > Bacteroidota > Bacteroidia > Chitinophagales > Saprospiraceae > HDS-20. The sequence goes on from JAHHJQ010000341.1 coordinate 663, forward strand.
TTTTTTCGTCGGATGATGGACGTGAATGCTGAAGCATATTTTGCACGATGCTACTCGCCCGATCGCCATGAAGATTGATTTTAGATAGATTTTGACTCAAGTCATCGACAATTTCTAATGCGTCCTCTGTATTGCCTTGCACAATCTCCTCTTTCATCTCTGCCAGAAGTTCGTTGCTCACATCTGAGAAGTTATTGACAAAGTTGAGTGGGTTCTGGATCTCATGGGCGATACCGGCAGTCAGCTCTCCTAATGAGGCCATTTTTTCTGACTGTATTAGTTGTGCTTGTGTGGATTTCAATTCTGAATAGGCTTTCTCTATTTCCCGGGCATGTTCCAATTCTTTCTCTTTTGCCAATGCTCTTTCTTTTTTGACAAGTTGATGCTTTCTCCATCCATCCAAATAAATCAGTCCTGCGGCAATTAGAAAGCCATAAGTCAAGTAGGCCCACCATGTTCGCCACCACGGAGGTGAAATATTGAAAGCCAGGGAAACGGGTTCGCTCCAAACGCCATTGCTATTGGCTGCTATTACCTGAAAATTGTATTCACCAGGTGGAAGATTGTAGTAATATGCCGAACGAAGCAAACCGACATCGCGCCAGTCATCATCGTAATTGTCAATACGATAGGCAAATCTGTTTTCCGATGGATTGTCATGCTGGATACCAGTATAATCTATGGATAAGTTGTTTTGATTGTGTTGTAATGCTATAGGATTTTCAGTAGCACTGTTGATGCTTTCAGCATCCATTGATTCACTGCCGATTTTGAAATCGGTAATCTGAACCTTTGGAGGCAATGAATTTTCTGATATATCGTCTGGGTCAAAAAGATTGATACCCATGCTACCACCAAAGACAAATAACCCGTCTGATGTTATATAAGCAGCACCATCCGCATATAACAAACTCTGGGCACCATCTGCCGGAGTAAAGTTCATAAATTGTTCTGTCTCGATATTGAATCGGCTCATACCGGAGAAAGTACTCAGCCAGAGCGCACCGTTTTTTTCATCTCCCAATATACCCTGTACACTCATCGATGGCAGACCGGAATCGATATCATACACTTTGATTTCACCAGTTTCAGGATTGTATCTATTGAGTCCTCCCTGCCATGTGCCGACCCAAAGGATACCATCTTTGTCTTCATGCAGCGCATTAATATCCTGTGATGTCAGCACATCACCCCCTGAGCCTGGATGTCCATGTCGCTCAATTTTTTCTGTTGTCTCGTCTATAAAGAAGATCCCATCATTAGTTTGGATCCAAAGGCCACCTCGTCGACTTTCAACGACCTTGGTGACTTCATTGCTTACGCCGGATGAATATTCATGTTCGGTCAAATCAAACCGCTCAATACCTTTATTCCGAAGTCTGAATAAGCCGGATTGTGTGCATAACCAAATGTTACTATTCTTGTCGATAAACAACTCGTTGGAATAGGGTATTTGGTCTTTGACCAGGTCAAAATCTGAATCAATAACTTGCCCAGTCTTTGTAAGATATATTTTGATGCCCTGGGTGGATTCGAAAAGAAACTCACCAGGTCGAATCGCACCCAATAGATTTATGCCATAATGATCAGGTAGGATATCGCTATATAAAAAATTATCAATTTTTCCTGTACGAGGATTGATCCTGTTCAAACCCTGTCCGCCACCACCATCAACCGCAGGTAACCATATGGATCCATCATCGCCTTCAAAT
>JAHHJQ010000342.1 GCA_018680005.1 Bacteroidia bacterium
TTGGTATTAAATTTCATGTTGGTAGAGCTAATTAGTAACGCTATTGATAAGGCAATACAAATATGTATCTACCACTTTTCAAAAGCAATTTATTTACGACTGATAACTTGACGCACGGCGGAAATCACATCTTTGACACCAAGCCCAAATTTGTCAAGCAAATCTGTAGGTTTCCCACTCTCTCCAAATGTATCATTCACACCTACCAATTCTATAGGTTTTGGATCATGGCTACCAAGTAGAGACGCAATACTTCCTCCAAGACCACCTAATTTTTGATGTTCCTCTGCGGATACCAGACAACCAGTTTTGGCTACTGATGCCAATATTGCTTCGTTATCAAGTGGTTTAATAGTGTGGATATTCAACAATTCCACAGAAATACCTTCTAATTCTAATTGTTTAGCGGCTTCAATTGATTGCCATACCATGTGGCCTGTAGCACAGATGGTCACATCGGTACCTTCAGCTAGTTTTAATGCTTTACCAATGACGAAGGGTTGATTCTCAGGAATAAAGATTGGCCAACCTGGACGTCCAAATCTTAGATATACAGGTCCTTGGTAATCGGCAATGGCGATGGTAGCAGCTTTAGTTTGGTTGTAATCGCACGGATTAATAACTGTAAATCCAGGCAACATTTTCATTAATCCAATATCCTCCAGAATCTGATGTGTTGCTCCATCTTCACCTAAAGTCAGTCCAGCGTGCGATGCGCATACCTTGACATTCTTATGCGAATAAGCAATCGACTGACGCAATTGGTCATAAACCCTGCCAGTGGAAAAATTCGCAAATGTCCCTGTATAAGGAATTTTTCCTCCCGTTGCTAATCCAGCGGCGATGCCCATCATATTGGCCTCAGCGATGCCTACTTGGTAAAAGCGATCTGGAAATTCATCAATGAAGGCATTCATCTTTAATGATCCAATCAGATCTGCACACAGTGCAACTACTTCACTGTTGTTTCTACCAACTTCAAGCAACCCCGCACCAAATCCATCTCTCGTCGCTTTTTTACCTAATACTTCAATATCGTTAATATGCTGCATTTCTAATTTTTATGGATTTGGATAATCACCTAAAGTTTCTTCTAATTGGGACAGAGCAATCTCGGTTTGTTCATCATTGGGAGCTTTACCATGCCATGCGTGTGTATGCATCATAAAATCTACACCTTGGCCCATGACTGTTTTCATCAGAATACAGATGGGTTTATTATTTCCGAGTTTGGATTTAGCTTGTGTAACTGTTTCAATGATATCCTGCATATTGTTGCCATCCATCTGCATGACCTCCCATCCAAAAGCTTTCCATTTTGCAGGTAGATCCCCCAAGGAAATAACTTCATCATTAGGACCGTCAATCTGTTGCCCATTCCAATCCACTATTAGAATCAGATTGTCCACTTTGTGGTGAGGAGCAAACATTGCGGCTTCCCAGATCTGGCCCTCTTGCAATTCTCCGTCACCTGTCAACACAAATACCGTTTTGTCATCACCATATAGTCTCTTTGATAAAGCTACCCCAATGGCTACTGATAAGCCCTGTCCCAATGATCCTGAAGCAATGCGTACTCCCGGCAATCCCTCATGCGTTGTTGGATGTCCTTGCAGCCGCCCATTGATCTCTCTGAAGGTTGCTAGTTCTGCAATATCAAAATATCCGGATCTTGCGAGTGTACTATAGAAAACCGGTGACACGTGGCCATTGGAAAGAAAAAACATGTCTTCCCCTTTTCCATCCATATTGAATGACGGATCATGATCTAGAATCTCAAAGTATAAGGCTGTGAAAATATCAGCGCATCCAAGTGATCCTCCAGGGTGCCCGCTAGAGGCACTGTTGACCATCCTGATAATATCCCTGCGGATCTGGGTAGCCGTTTTTTTTAGTTCGGCGATATCTGCCATTGTGTTGTGCTAGTTGAAAATTGGTTTTCGAATAAAAGCCCCAAAAATAAAAAAGCAACTCAAGAATATGATCTCGAGTTGCCTTTTGTCGTTCTTTCGTTTCTAAAAAGCGTGATTAGTTCACGGCTTCTGCTAATTCTTTTCCAGGCTTAAACTTAACCACAGTCTTAGCTGCGATTTGTATAGTGGCACCGGTTTGTGGATTTCTTCCTTGTCTGGCTGGTCTCTCACTAGTAGAGAAAGTACCAAAACCAACTAAAGAAGTTTTTTGACCATCTTTCAATGTATCAGTGATAGCATCCAATACGGCATTTACCGCATCTGAAGCATCTGTTTTGGTGAGGTTTGCACTTTCGGCTACTCTGGTAATTAAATCACCTTTGTTCATGTTAAAAATATTTAGTGGTTTTAAATAAATGCGTCGCAAAAGTATTTCTTTCGGACTATTATCCAACTTTTGAAACTAATTTTAGTAACAACATTATTGCAAAAATCGGAAAAACCTCAGTAAATACTGGCTTTTTGGCAATTTTTGGCCACGAATTTGCGTATTATTTGTTATGAAAATTCGCCTTCAAAGGGTCCTTTATCTGCTGAGCCTTCTCGTGTTTCTAAGTTTGGCATCATCCTGTAGCAAAAAGACTGGGTGCCCAGTAAATCAAAATACACAAGTCAAAACCAACAGAAAAGGGCTACTTCCATCAAAGGGTGGCAAGTCAAATCTTTATGATCGAAAAACAAGACGGAAAATCCGCAAGAAAAGCAAGAAATCGTAAAGCCTATCCCTCCATCGCTCTTGTCAATCCGTCTCCAATAAGATTAAATATGGATACTGCTATGAAAATGGCAATCCCTGGGAACAAGGCCAACCACCAATTACTAAAATTCTGCCTAGCTATCTGAAGCAAAGACCCCCAGGAAACCTGAGATGGATCTACACCAATACCCAAAAATGAAAGAAACGATTCGAGCAATATAGCACCCGCAATACCAAAAGCAATTGTAATTAGCACCGGTGGTAGTGCATTTGGCAATGCTTGTCTCCAAATAATCTGACTATCTGGAATTCCTAATCCCTTAGCTGCAGTAATATATCCAGCCGATCTGGTTTTTAACATTTCAGCCCGAGTAAACCTGGCTATGCCCGTCCATCTTATGAAGCCAATCACCATCATCAATATGATGATGGAAGGTCTGTTGACAATAGCTACAATCGCAAGAATTGTGAATAGCGCCGGAAATGAATTAATCAATTCAATCAACCGCATGACAATTATATCTACTGGGATAGTAATCTTCTTGCCTAAGAAGGGCAATCGATTTTCGATATAGGTACTTAAATTGACCAGGAGCCAGGTTATCAAAAATATTGCAACAATGACCAGGAATGTCCACAATAGCGTGAAGTGAGATGCACTGTGTAAAAGGAAAAACAACAAATACATGGTACATGCCAAATAAATCAAAACTTTAAACCTGGAGACTTTAGCTTCGCGGTCTCCGTAATATCCTGCAAAAAGACCTAATGATATTCCAATTATTGAAGCCACCAACATCGACAACAACCCAACGGCAAGACTAATTCTGGTACCATTAATCATTCCTGCAGCTATATCCCTACCTATTTGATCTGTACCTAACCAGTGACGATATCTGTTGCTTGCGATATTTTGCAGTCCGAAAGGCTTTTTGAATCCAGCATTTTCTCTATCAATATATTTTGCAGAATAAGGAATAAGAGGCAATATACTGCTTTCGTATATAGCCGTATGCCAATCTAATAGAAGCACATCATCATCCCACGAAGACCATCCTAAATCAACAAGATATCCCTGAACTACCGGCCAGTAAGTCTTTCCATTATATTTGCAATAGATTGGTTTTTCGTTGGCAAGAAAGTCGGCAAAAACACCAATAAAAACGAGCAACCCAAAGATATAAAGGGACCATTTGGCAGATGGAATGCTGAAGAATCTGTTTTTAATTCTTTTCCAATAGGGGGATTCTGTATCACCCATTCGATGGGCTAGCAATTTCGATTCTTTTTTCCTTGACCAAATCATAAACTGGCTACATAAAATTTGACTTCAAGTCTACACCGTTTTGTTCCCGAATATATCACAAGGCTGTCAAGTATCTGCATTTAACACATTTCAATGACCATTTCTATTCTCAGAGTGTTCATTTTATGAATAGTAACCTTTCAATTTTCTGTAATTTGCATCTCAATATGAGAGTTCTCTTCGTATTATTCTTTGGTATCGTATTTCATTCTAGCGCGACAGCTCAGATCGTCAATGCCGATGGTGCCGGTATCATTTATAATGAAGAATGGACAGTAGACCTGAGATTTCATACGAATGGTTGGGGATTTGCTTACAATAGAGGAAAATTAATCAAATATGATCTGACCAATTTTTGGTCTTTCGAAATTGGGGAAATCAAACATCCAAAACAGGATAAACGAACTTTTGATTTTCTGACATTGGGATCTAGTGTGGTCAACCGATCATTTGTATATGGGAAACAGAATAATCTATATTTTCTCAAATATAGTATTGGTCAAAAACGCTACTTCACCGAAAAGGCACAAAGAAAAGGTGTGGCATTTGGCCTGAGTTATAGTGGCGGGCCGGTATTAGGTCTGGTCAAGCCTTATTATCTGGATATATTTTTTAATGATAATTCAAATTCCGGAGTTTTCAATCGCGTCATCATTCCAACAAAATATGATGGCACAAACGGTGATTTATTTCTGGAACCATCCAGTGTCAATGGTGCCGCGGGTTTTGGACAAGGTCTTGATGAAATCAAAGTTCAGCCCGGGCTGCAAGGTAAAGTAGCCCTTCATTTTGATTGGGGCGCTTTTGACAGATTTGTAAAAGGTCTGGAAATGGGATTAATGGCAGACTTCTATTTTAAAGAAGTTCCGATAATGATCATCGAAGACAACAAAAACTTCTATCTCAATCTCTATATCAACGCACATTTCGGGAAGCGAAAATAGATATAAACCTTTTCGTCATTCCAATACTTTAGTATAAAGATCAGCAGAATACATATGATAGATCTTCCAATAGTAGAAAAGAATAGTAGAAAAAAACGCCCGGATTGGTTAAGGGTCAAATTACCTATCGGGGAAAAATACAAACATGTGCGATCCCTGGTCGATGAATATAAGTTGCATACGATCTGTCAGAGTGGAAATTGTCCAAATATGGGAGAATGCTGGACAGCAGGTACAGCCACTTTCATGATTTTAGGGGATGTCTGCACCAGATCTTGTTCATTCTGTGCTGTGAAGACCGGACGACCTCCTGAATATGACGAAGATGAACCTTTCAGAGTTGCTGAAGCTATTAAATTGATGAAGGTGAAACATGCCGTGATTACCTCAGTAAACCGGGATGAACTCAAAGACAGAGGTGCTGAAATATGGTATAGAACTGTAGTCGAAACCAAAAAACAGAGCCCAGAAACAACTATTGAAACACTGATTCCAGATGTCAAAGCCAATTGGGATGCGCTTGATCGAATGATCAGCGGTGGCCAGGAAGTAGTTTCTCATAATATGGAAACCGTTGAAAGCCTGTATCGTAAGGTAAGACCACAAGCCAAATACCAACGAAGTCTTAATCAGATCCAAATGACAAAGAATAGTGGTAAAAGAACTAAGTCTGGTATTATGGTCGGGTTGGGAGAATCTCAAGAAGAAGTCTTCCAAATCATGGATGATCTGGTTGCCCATGGTTGTGATGTATTGACGATTGGCCAATATCTTCAGCCAACGAAGATGCATCTGGAAATTGCAGAGTACGTCCATCCTGATATCTTTGCGATGTACAAGGAGATCGGCATGCAAAAAGGGTTTGATTTCGTCGAAAGTGGACCTCTTGTCAGATCTTCATACCACTCAGAAAGACATTTATAGATTAACTTCGAAACAGCCGCATGAATAGCATAAAAGCAAGCCTTATCCAATTTCACACCTTGGTCCTTATGCGCCTTTTCAGGTGTTATTCAGACAAGAGAATACTCAATCCAAAACCAGCATAGATAACGCTTAAGTACGATTCCAATTCATGAGACACATCGTTTGGTTCATTTTTCTTTCAATTCTTTTAGGTTGTTCACCAGTGGAGCGACCTGCTGATCAGCTGCCTATTGTCAATTTTGATGATCCGGACGTCAATAGAATTTTAAGTTTTCAAGACAAGCGTCTGACGGATTCATTAATCATCTATTTCCAGAGTGCTTCACCAAACCACAGATATTTGGCGGCCAAAGCATTTGCTTCTGTCCAGGACAAGAAAGCTATACCTGGTCTTCTTCGACTTTTGAAGGACAATAATGCTCAGATTAGATCAATAAGTGCCTTTTCTCTGGGACAGATAGGTGACCCTTCGGCAGAAAATGGATTGACACAAGCTTTTGAAAAAAATGACAGTATTCAAGATATCATGCTGGTCAACAAGGAGGTTTTGGAAGCATTGGGTAAATGTGGATCAGAACAATCCATGAAATACATTGCTGCCGCAAGAAATTATGGTCCGGAGGATATTCCACTCGTCCAGGGCCAGACCAGAAGTCTGTATCGGTTTGGACTAAGGGAAATGACTGATTCTTTGGGGACTTTGAGAATGGTTGATATTCTAAGTGACCCCCGATTTGACTCAAATTCAAGGCTTTTTGCAGCGAATTATCTATATCGCTTCCGAAATTTGGATCTTTCCTTACATGTCGGTGATCTGATCAAAACATATGTCAATGAAGGAGATGAACAAATAAAGCTATTTCTGGCAGTTGTATTGGGAAGATTGAACACGGATTCGGCCCTTAATCAACTGCTCGGAGATCTTGAATCTGATTCTGATCCATCCTTGAAATGTAATATCATCAGGGGATTGGAGGGATATCCGTATGAAAGGGTGA
>JAHHJQ010000350.1 GCA_018680005.1 Bacteroidia bacterium
GATCTCGACTGAGCGATTTATTGCAGGGGTTGCTAATCGGGATATTTCCAAAGACGTTGTGGCCATCAGTATTCCGACTTCAATGACTGCCGAGGTACGTGAAGCTTTTACCATTGGTTTTCAAAAGGTGGATGAAGGTCATGTCAATATGATTTTCGAATGGGATAGAACCAAGGCTGTGATGCCGATTAATCTGAATCCAGCCTCAATGGCCGGATCTGACGTGAGCCCAATGGATCTCGCACAGTATCCCAATAGTTCCAGATTCAGAAATCTTCAAGATCCTGAGGACCTCGATAAAGCCGTCGCCAAAATCCGTGTAATCTATAGCCGTCCTCAGATGAAGGGCCGCGAGATTTTTGGAGGATTGGTCAAATATGGAGAGGTATGGCGTTTAGGTGCTAATCAGACCACAGAATTGACATTTTTCGAAGACGTTATGATCGGTGATACCAAGATTAGAGCAGGTAAATATGGATTATTTGCCAAAGTAAATAAAGACAATTGGGAATTTATCGTTCACAAAAATGTACAGTCATGGGGCAATGCCAATCATGATGATAAGGACAATGTAGTCAAGATAACCGTGCCTTCTGAAAGCACTCCCGAGACAGTAGAAGCATTGGCAATAGTTCTACAGGAGAAGGGTAGTGAAGAGGTTGAATTGGTCGTTGGCTGGGAAAACACAATGGCCAGATTACCGATAAAATTGATGAAATAATCTTCAAAAGGAATTCGATAATAAGAGAAAGCCGCTGTTCGATGAACATGCGGCTTTTTTATTAGTTATATTCATATAGTGACTAAATATTCGCTAACAATGAATCTACATTCGAAAACATTTCTACTTTTCCTAATCCTGTTGGTCCTATTGTCTTTAGTGGCGATGGCACCAAGTAATCTGACTATTGGACTTTTCTTATTCGTCACCTTCGGATTATTGATATATCAGGTAGTCATTATTTTGAAAGATCCAGAGGAGCACAAGGAGAAAGATTCTTTATACTAGATGATGCCTCGTCTTTTTTGTTTAACGGTTCCAAAATTATTACTTAAGCTCGATTGAATCGATCTCCAATTTAAATTTCTCCTCTTTTTTGTTGCCGACCAAGATAGCCAGTTCTGCCAAACGCTCTACGGGATAATTGTCCATATTCAGTCTGCGTCCGCGAAATGTCGGTGTCATTTCTGAAAGTTCAACCGATATAGTTTGCCATTCTCCATTGGTTTGAATTTCAGATGCGTAGGAGTACCTTTGGGACCATGATGATTTTACTCGTATTTGATACGGTTTTCCATCTCCCTTTACTTTGAAAATCAATTGATTATATTCATCTACGCGTTTTGGTTGCATGCGATATCGGATAGATGAAAATCCCCCATTATTTTCTAAAGAAACATATCCTTGAAATATCCCATGACCCTCAGGACTTATGGATAGCTGACCTGCGGAAAGCCCACCCATCACTCCGTCATCCACAACATACCATCCGGAAAGATTGGCATCTTCAGAAAAGTCAAAGATGATAGGGGGCATCAATGTCATAATCAAAACTATTAGGTGTGTTAATATCATATAAGCCTAACGTACAAAATTCAATTCTGTTTAAAAAAAATTAATATTCATTAAACAAAAAATATGCGACCATGTTATTCCCCCATTATTAACCAAAACCGTAATCAAGTGATGAGCAACATCAAATTTTTAATTTTCGCTTTACTCTCGACGAGTGTTATATTTTTTACTTCTTGTGATAATGACGACGATGAACCACAGATCATCGAAGAAGCCCAAAGTATCGTTGATCTTGCGTTGGACACAGATGACTTAAGTTTTCTGGTGGATGCCTTAACTCAAACAGGATTGGTCGGAGCATTGCAAGGACCTGGACCATATACAGTTTTTGCACCCACGAATCAGGCATTCCAAAATTTATTGGACTCCAATGCTGACTGGAATTCATTGAGTGACATCGACAATGCGACGCTATCCAATATTTTGTTATTTCATGTTTTGGGTGAGGCAGTCATGGCGAGCGATTTGAGTGACAAATATCAGACTACTTTGAGTGTTGGTCCCAATGATGAGAGCGTTGTGTTGCAAATTGATGTAACCGGCGGCGTTAAGTTTAATGGATCATCAGAACCAACAACTACTGACATAGAAGCGTCGAACGGAGTCATTCATTTCATCAATGAAGTTATGATACCTCCATCTATTGTTGATTTGGCCGTCAATGGAGATGTCTTTTCCTCTTTAGAAACTGCACTAACAAGATCTGATTTGACAATAGATTATGTCTCAATTCTTTCAGATACGGGACCATTTACGGTATTCGCACCAACAAACCAGGCATTCCAGAATTTACTTGATTCTAATTCGGATTGGAACACTTTGAATGATATTCCGGTAGCTACACTTGAAGCTGTATTAAATTATCATGTTGTCCAAAATGCGAATGTTCAATCCAGACAATTAACGGATGACATGGAAATCACTACACTTGGAGGTAAGATGATGACTGATCTTGAAAGTGGGGCGAAATTAGAAACTTCCAGTGGACAGGTTGTCAATATTATTGTAACGAATGCTCAGGCGATCAATGGAGTGGTACATGCAGTAGATGCGGTGCTATTACCTTAACGAATATATATATCAAATCCCAAACTGTAAGCACAATACCTGATTTCTTCCGTTTTTCAATTTGCGGAATTAAATTGGGAACACCGGCCGAAGCGAATTTATGCTTCGGCCTTTTTTATTTGGCCCCATATACGCCTTGAAATGTATCGAAAGTCATACCTTACAGTCGTCAATTCATGGTTATGGAAAATTGGTCAGGCAACATCACATGGGAACCCGGAGAAGTGGCCTATCCGGAGACAGAAGAGGACATCCAAAACATCGTCATTCAAGCGGCCAATGACGGAAGGAAGATAAGAACAATTGGCACCCGTCATTCATTCAACCCACTGTTCGTCACGGAAGATATCTTGTTGAGTCTGGATAACTATCAAGGTCTTGTGGAGGTTGATAAGCAGGCGAATCTTGTGACCGTCAAAGGAGGTACCAAATTATCCGAACTGGGTGAACTGCTATTTCTGCAGGGGCTGGCTATGGAAAATCAAGGTGATATCGATGCGCAATCCATTGCGGGAACAATCAGCACTGGCACGCATGGCACCGGACTGGCATTTGGCACAATCAGTACACAAGTGGCCAGGATCAAGTTGATCAACGGCAAAGGCGAGATTGTCACATGTTCCGAAGAAGAAGATCGTGACCTTTTCAAAGCAGCTCAGGTCTCCTTGGGTATGCTGGGTGTGATAACAGAAGTGACATTGAGATGTGTACCGGCATATCGCCTCGAACTCCAAAATAGACAAGAGTCATTGGAGGATGTACTCAACGAGTTTGACGCTCGCATAAATGCGAACCGTAATTTCGAATTTTACTTTTTTCCATACTCCAAGAAAGTTTGGACCAAAACACTTAATCTCGCTGTGGATATTCCCCACAAGGTGACCTGGTTCAATGACTTTACAGAAAATGTATTGGAAAATCGGATGTTCAGTGTTCTTTGTGAATATGCTCGTAGGTTTCCATCGCGTACAGCGCGTGTCGCACGGATATCTGCTTCCATGATCCCCAATGTACGCAAGGTTTATCAGAGCCATCGCGTGTATGCCACCAAACGGCTTGTAAGATTTAACGAGATGGAGTATAATGTGCCCTTAGAAGCCCATGGAGCTGTAGTGTCAGAGATGCGGAAGGCTATTGATAAGCACCGATTCAGGGTGCATTTTCCTGTGGAAAATAGAGTGGTCAAAGGTGATGATATCTATCTCAGCCCTGCCTATGAACGTGATTCAGCGTATATCGCATGCCATGTCTATCACAAGAAGGATTATCAGCCTTATTTCGAAGCCATGGAGGAAATCTTCAGAGACCATGGCGGTCGCCCACACTGGGGAAAGATGCACACTTTGAAACAAAGTGACCTTGCAGACCTGTACCCGCGATTAGAAGATTTTCGAAAACAGCAAAAAGCCATGGATCCAAATGGTTTATTTGACAACCCTTACCTGAATCTTCTTTTTAAGGGGTAAAAAATCCTATTGATGTCATCCCGTTATTTTCAGGACCTCAATTCCATGCTGAAGGACTATGAATGTCATCTTCCCATGTTATTGATTGATCTGGATATTCTAGATGATAATCTTCAACGACTCAAAAATTTAATACGCAAGGACCTTGATTTCCGTATCGTTGTCAAATCGTTACCATCACCTCAATTGATAGCGTATATCATGGAGAAGATGGACACGAAGAGATTAATGGTGTTTCATCAGCCTTTCCTAAGCCAGATTGCAGCAACAGCCAATGATAAGCTGGATATCCTGATGGGCAAACCCATGCCCATAAAGACGGTGGAATATTTTTACAAGCATCATAATGGGAAAGGCACATTTGATCCTTTTCGCCAGGTGCAGTGGCTCGCAGATACATTGCACAGAATAAAAGAGCTTATAGATCTTTCAAAGCAACTAGAACAACCATTGCGGATCAATTTAGAACTCGATGTGGGTCTGCATCGGGGAGGGTTCTCTTCATCCCGGAATTTGCGACAGGCTTTGGAAATGATTCAGAATTATCCGAAGAAAATGACTTTTGGAGGTTTTATGGGGTATGATCCACATGTGGTTAAGCTACCCAGGATATTAATATCGCCAGAACGTGCATTTCGCGAGGCCAACGGTATGTACACCGTGTATATAGACTTATTGAAATCAGAGTTTCCTGACTTGTATTCAAATAACCTGACATTCAATGGAGGTGGTAGTCCAAGTTTGAAATTGCATTCCAGTGAAAGTTCAGGGATCAATGACATTTCGGTTGGTTCGGCATTACTCAAACCCACGACTTTTGATATTCCATCATTATCTGAGTTCAAACATGCATGTTTTATCGCTACACCAATCTTAAAAAAACAACATAGTACTCGGATTCCGGGTATTGAAAAGTTATCCCGGGTAATGAAGTGGTTCAATAAAAGCAATAGGTTTAGCTATTTCATCTATGGTGGGTATTGGATGGCCGATTATTGTTATCCCACGGATGCTCATGAAAATCAACTTTTCGGATCGAGTACCAATCAATCTATGGTCAATACATCTGCGGATTTAGATGTGGACGATTTTATTTTTCTTAGGCCTAAGCAGAGTGAGTCGGTATTATTGCAATTTGGGGGTTTGAAGGTGATTAGGGATGGGGAGATTGTAGGAGAGTGGGTGCCGTATCGAAATGGTTAAGTATATTTCATCAATGATATGTTGATCCAAGATTCTAATAGGCTGCATCTTTATTGCTAATCAATCCGATGCTTTATAATATTCAAACTTTTATGAATTAATAAAAGCCAGGTAGCAGCATTAATAGTGCTTATAGAATAATCGGTTTTGTTATTTCGGTAAAGTGACAGTAAAAGAAGATCCTTCTCCCATTTTAGACTCAAAACTTATTTTTCCTCCATGTCCTTTGGTTACGATATCATGACTTAAAGATAAACCGAGACCTGTTCCCTGTCCAGTTGGCTTTGTTGTAAAGAATGGTTGGAAGATCTTGTTTTTGATTTCATCTGGGATCCCATTTCCATTGTCAGTTATAGTTATTTCAATTTGATCTTTTCCTGTATTTCCATTGTTGGAGGGTTTCAGTTTGGTACTGATGGTGACTAGAGGTTTGTATTTATTATCCTCCTTGACTATTTCACCTATCGAAGCTTTAGAGGACAAGGATGCTTTGGAGGCTACAGCCTGAAAAGCATTGTTAATCAAATTCAGAATAACCCTTCCCATATCCTGGGCGATAACCTCAACTTTTCCGATATTTTTATCAAAATCAGTTTCCATTGTGGCATTGAATGTTTTGTCTTTTGCACGAAGACCATGGTACGCCAAACGTAAATATTCATCAGTCATAGCATTGATGTCCGTGAGTTCTCGTTTACCATTGCCGGTACGGCTGTGTTGGAGCATTCCTTTTACAATAGAATCTGCTCGATTACCATGATGCTTTATTTTAATTTCATTTTTCTCTAGATCACTGGCTATGGATTTCACCTCTTCATAATTTTCATCATTAATCTCTTGTATCAATTCTGAAATTAATTCAGAATTGATATCTGAAAAATTATTGACAAAATTCAGAGGATTTTGAATTTCGTGGGCTATGCCAGCGGTAAGTTCTCCAAGGGAAGCCATTTTTGCTTGATGAACTAATTGGGTCTGTGTATTTTTTAATTCTGAATACGCTTTTTCGATTTCTTTGGCCTGGGCTAATTCCTTGGCCAGAGCTTTTTCTTTTTCTATTCGAATTGTTTTTTGTTTTTGATAGATGTGCACTCTTCTACCTAAGAAGGCGATCAATAAGGCATAAGCAACATAGGCCCACCAGGTTTTCCACCATGGCGGAAGGATGGTAATGGCCATACTAGTTGGGTTTTCATTCCATATGCCATCTGCGTTGGAACCCTTTACTTGAAATGTGTAGGAACCCGGCGATAGGTTGGTGTATTTTGCCGATCTGTCTGTACTGGGATCAGTCCAAACTCTATCATAATTCTCCAATTTCCAGGAATACTGATTGTCCTCAGACCGCAAATAATGCAGACCCACAAAACTAAAATTCAGGTCCTTTTGCCAATGTTTTAAGGAAATCGCATCGGTGTAGGAAACGGATTTTGTAAACAGGTCTCCATCTGGTTTTGAGTAGAGTGTGTCATTGATAGACATATCTGTAATGACGACTGAAACCAAAGAGCTATCCTTAACTAACAAATCTTTGGGCGTTATGCGATTGAGTCCATGTAGACCTCCGATCCAGATATCTCCATCCTTAGTTTTCAGGGTGACATATCCTCTGGTGTACGCTTGGAAACCATCTTTTTCAAAATAGGATCTGAAAGTCTCTTTCTGCGGATCAAACACAGACAACCCTCTTTGAGTGGGTATCCAAAAATCCCCGAATTCATCTTTTGATATCCAATCAGTTTCATAATTGAAAGATTGATCATTTTGTAGCAGTCCTTTTTCCTCTCCAAAATATTTGAAATTATTCGTGGTTTCATCAATGGTCAGAAGCCCACTTCCAGAATAGCTCATAAACCAAACTTTGCCTTGATCATCTTCGCCCATAAGACCAATACTTGAATTCCATTTATCATAATGGGGGGTAAAGCTATCGGCTTCATGATCATATAAATTCATTCCCATGTTGTCGGTACCTACCCATAGTCGATTTTGACTATCCTCTGTTATAGACATGATCTCCCTATCAACAATCTTGGTACTGTCACTTTGTGTTGGAGAATAATGGATAAAGCCTGATTCATCTTCATTTAACCGATTTAAACCAGCATTTCGGTGTCCAAACCAAATATTTCCTTTGAAGTCTTGATGAATGCTTTGTACATTATTACCAGCCAGAGATGTAGGATTAGAATCCTCTGAAGTGAAACTTTTCACAATTCGTTCTCTCTGACTATCAAGTGCAAATACACCTTTGTTAGTTATAGAAACCCATAGCCTTTCTTGATTATCGGTATATAGGACGCGACAGTAATTGGATTCCCCGGAATTGTAGAAATGCCTCTTAAATGTTCCTGTAGGTTCATCCCATAAATTGAGTCCATTGGCAGTCCCAACCCATATTTTACCTTGAGCATCTTCGTGGATAGCGGTTATTATATCATTTGATAGACTTTTCCGATCGGTAGAATTATGAACGTAATGTCGAAAATCATCGCTTGCTGGTTGATACAGGGCGAGTCCTTTATCTGTACCAACCCATAATCTTTCTTTACTGTCTTGAAATAAGGATTGTACATGATCCGAAGGAAGACTATTGAGGTCATCAGGATCAGATTGAAAGAAATCCATTTGACGCTTTCTGGGAGCCTGCTTATGTAAACTTGGTCTGGTCCCTAACCAAAGTAGACCATTATGGTCATACATAAAATTATAAAACGCAGTTGGATAGCGACTGGGCAAGAGGTTATTATCGTCATTAAATCTATAATCATAAAAATCAAATGAAGTAAAGTAATCTTTTGCTTCTAAAAGAAAAGGATCTCCTCCAGGAGTTATAGCGTGCATCCAGTTATTCTTTTGCAAAGGTGGATGAGCCCAGAAGAAAGATACTGTGGGAGGTCCTCCTTCATATGCCAGTTTTCCTTCGCCATATGAATGCGTGGTTATTTCATCATCGAGTCTATTAATTATTGAAATTTTTCCGCCCACGTGAAATACATATATGTTCTTTTTATCTTCAAGTGCATATAGAGGATATACTTCTGGGAAAGTTCCTTCTAATTGCATGTCATCATTTTTATATCTTTTAGTGATTTTCCGTTGCTCTGTGTCAAATACGGTTAATCCATAGACATCGGTTATCAATAACCTGGTTCCTTCGCCAGAAAACATTAATCCTCCTTGCGGTGAATCAGGCGGGAGATTTGTTGGTAAGACGACTTCAAAACTATCTGTCTTAGGGTTGAGTACGTGCAAATCATTATTTACCCCTAAAAGCCATATTTCGATTGAAGATTCAGCAACCTGAAAAGCGTTTTTGTTTTGATTCGAAGACAAAGCAATTGGAAATTGCTTTATCAATCCTGAACGAGGATTAAGACGATTAATAGTCCTTGTTGAAGTAGACGAATTGAAGGATGAGAACCAAACATTTTCCTGTTCATCTACAATTTGGAGATTTATAGCATCGAATTGAATATTCGAGCTATCTTGGTTAGGATCGAAATTTTTTATACGTTCTGTAACTGGGTTATAAGAGGCAATTTGAGAACGACCATTCATAAAAATAGTCCCCTCTTTTGATTTCAGCAATCTCCCCATCCTTCTAAAATTTAGAGCAGATGAATCAATTCCACTCACATTATTCTTGAATACATGGAAATCATATCCATCATATCGCACAAGACCATTTTGAGTACCAAACCATATGAATCCTTGATCATCTTGCAGCAAATCCAACACAAGTTCCTCCGGAAGGCCATCTTTTACACCGTATGTTTCAAAAGGAATTTTATTTGTTTGAGCTGATAGCGCAATTTGTGACAGCAGGAGTAGGAGAATATATACAGAGTTGAGTATACCTTTGGCCTTTGGTTTTGTCATGTCATTGTTGTTTTAGGTCTATGAAAAGATCGCATCTATCAAATGATCCTAAAGCTTGTTATGTAAATTACACTTTTAATCTTTTTTTATAACAGTCGGGTAATCGGAGCTAACGGTTATAAACGGCTACAAACGAATAATCACTCTTGCTTCTCTGATATTGATCTGAAACCATTCCTCCACATCGCCCATAATCCGAATAATGGACCTATAAATAGAAATAGATAGATTAAAGTAGGGTCCATGATATCCCGGAGGATATTCAAAAGCTGTATACTGATAATGGTGATCGCAAATCCGATGCAATTCACAATAGTCAGCGCAGTCCCTTTTACTTTCGACTCAGCATTATAGGCCACCAGCGTTGAAAACATCGGAGAATCTGCTACCACCATAAAGCCCCAGAATAGAAGTATGACAATAAATATCGGACCCGAGTTCAATTGAAAAAACAAAGGCGACAATAGACAACATATACCACTAGCCGCAAGTGTCCAAAAAGCTATTGGTTTGGGCTCATATGCTTTAGTCAATATTCCGGATGCAGCGCAACCTAGTCCGCCTATTCCAATAATCAGGAAAGAAAGTAATGAAACGCTTGAAAAAGCTGCTGGGTGAAGCTCGTTATATGTGGTTATCATGACAGGAACAAAGGTCCAGAAGGCATAGAGCTCCCACATATGACCAAAGTATCCAAAGGCTGCACCTCGAAACCTTCTGTTTCTAAAAACTTCGAAAAATGCGGACAAATCGAGTTGGGCTCCTGGTTTACGATAGGGGCCGTCAGATACAAAAAGTAGAATCAGTGTTCCACCCAGTCCACACAACAATGAGATGAACAACAAAACAGCTTTCCAGGGAATTGCAATACTAATGCCTTTTAAAAGATGAGGGAATGCGGTTCCCAGAACAAGTGCTCCAACGAGTAATCCAAGTGACTGCCCCAATCCTTTATCGAAGTAATCTGCAGCTATCTTCATCCCAACAGGATATATTCCAGCGAGACAAAAACCAATCAAAAAGCGTAGCCCAAATAGGGTCCATAGTGTATGGCCTTTCAGCATCATACCCAGGTTGAAATGTGCTCCGATGATGGCACAAAAGAAAAAGACTTTTGATGGGGAAAATCGATCTGCAATGGTTAGAATCGCAAAAATGAGCGTACCCGTAATGAACCCAAATTGAACCGATGAAGTGAGATGTCCAAGTGCACTTTCCTTCAATCCAAATTGACCGACCAAATCATTCATAATCGCATTGCCACCAAACCATAGTGAAGTGCAGCAGAACTGAGCAAAGACGATAATAGCCAGAATCCAATTCTTGTTACGAGCTAATTCAATCATTGACTAGATTTCACCTTTTCTTCCATCTCATAACCAAGAGCTTGAAGTTCCTCTGCAGTCAATTGTAAGACATTGACATTCATTGGAACATCGACCAGGGGTTTATCAAGGCTATCCGTTTCGACCTTTGCGATGGCATCCAGGACATCAAATCCTTTAAACATCTGTCCAAAGATCATATAATTGCCATCCAGTCTGGGAATGCCTTCTTGATCGTCTACGACATATAACTGACAACCAGCGGATAGCTTTTCAGGATTGCCGTCTCTTCCTGCTCCAAGGGCTCCATAGATATGTTTGATGCTATCTCGAAACTCAGGTTTGAGCAAATAAGGAGAATCGGCAAATCCCCCTTGTGTATCCGGACATCCTCCCTGAATTACAAAGTCTTCGATCACCCGGTTAAAAGTCAGCGAATCCCAAAAATTTTCATTTGCCAGTTGAATAAAACTTGCCTTGTGAATCGGAGTTTCTTCATAGAACCAAAACAGCATTTCACCTTTCGGGGTATTGATTTGACCTATGTCATACGTAACAGGTTCAGGTGCTGAAGTCTTACATGCACATAGGAATAAGAGCGTAATGATGATTAGATTTCTCATATCGTGAATGTACGAAGAAAAGGAATTCAGAAAGGAGTGAGTAGGGGGGTAGTAAGTAGGGGGGTAGTAAGTAGGATGTAGTAAGTAGGGGAAGTTTCAGGTCAACGCTATTCCGGCAAGTAGATTCCGGCAAGTAGAAAGTAGAAATCAATAATTAGAATTTGAGGTTATCCAATTAAGTGTGTCAAAGTAATTTTATAACATTA
>JAHHJQ010000365.1 GCA_018680005.1 Bacteroidia bacterium
GCCATAAGCAAACCACGCTCCCATATCTGAAAATGCCAATGAACTTCTCTCTTTGGCGGTTTCGGGGGTACCCAGGTAATTCAAACTATTGGAAGGGTAATAAATAGGTGAAGTCGTTGATTCTTCAAATTTCTGACAACCTTGATTTACAATAAGCCAGAAGGATAACACAATGAAAAAGATCGACTTATTATTCATTGAATGAAATTGAAATTATGAGTGTCATCATCAATATTTTAGTAAGCCATTTTCGTCAAAAATCACAGCCAAAACCCAATCCAATCCAAATACTATGGATGCAAGAAGTAAGCAACGGGTTATGCTAACAGTTGCTACGCTCTCATATGACAAGTTCCTATTCATTACTAAATAGGAACTCGCCTGAGAAATATAATTTCTGCCAATTTTTTTCGCAACAATCTATCTCTACTTCACTTTGTGTCCGTATTTGTTTGAATACCGCTTATACAGCTCTTGTTGTTTGTTGTCCAATGTTACTTTCTTTCCGCTGATGAAAGCATGGGTCAGCATATTTGATCTGATGTCTAGTGCATCTCCATCCGAAACAAATAATGTGGCATCCTTTCCTACAGCCAGGCTCCCAACCTTGTCGTCAATTCCCAGAATTTTGGCCGTGTTGGAAGTAATCGTCTGCAGCGCAGCTTCTTTATCCATTCCGTATGCTGCAGCTGTACCAGCATAAAAAGGTAGATTTCTTGCATTGGCCAACATACCGCTATGGGACAATCCTACCAGAACACCTGCCTCTGAGAGTAAATGCGGTAATCGATAAGGTAAGTCAATATCCTCATCGTCTCTTGAAGGCAAACTGTGAACAGGAGGAATGATAACGGGAATATTATTATCGCGCAAAAATTCTGCAACATATAATGCTGCCGAACCGGCAGCAATAACGATCTTCTTTACCCCGTATTCCTGTGCAGCCATCACGGCTTCAACAATTTCTTTAGAACCCGATGCATGAATGGTTAAGCTAAGGGAGCCATCAAACAATCCTTGCATCTTATCCATTTTGAGATTAGCTTTTTTATCAGCCATTGTTTGATGAGAGACGGCATCGGTGAAATGGCTTCTGAGGTTTTCTACATCCTTTGCATAATTTTTATTGGGGCTAGTTTTAACGGTGAAAGTGGCAAAATCAAATTGCCTTCGCGTTTTACTTGGCCAATTGAGATGCATGGATATATCTGCGGAGTGAACAGCATCCTCCCAATTCCATCCTTCCAGTTCCATGACGGAGGATACTCCGGAAATCACTCCTCCTGTAGGCGTCGTTTCAGTAAGTAGAATTCCATTAAATCTCATCGTCGGAATGTTCTCCGAATCAGTGTTGTAGGCTATCAAGGAGCGTACATTGGGATTGATAGTTCCTTCTTCAGACATATCTCGAGTAGCCCGCAGGCTACTCACTTCTACGAGTCCCAGCTGAGAATTAGGCAATATAAAACCGGGATAGACATGCTTACCAGATATATCGATAACGGTGTAATTACTGGTCTGGCCACTAACAGAAGCCATATCGGCAACGATAGTCAGTTTTCCCTGGTCAAATCCTATAGCAGCATTATTGATAACAGTTCCATCCCCTATATGGGCCGTTGCCCCAGTCAATAAAATGGGGCCATTTTGCTGCGTAGCCGGAATAGGTACCTGAGTTTGTACTTCAGTGATGGAAATAAATATGAGTATAAAGAATAGAATATAATTTTTCATGATGTCTAGTGTTGGTTGTGATTGTGAATACCTAAATCATAATCGTCATCGCAGTGAAAATCCAGATTGGCTGGAGAGCTTCCTCGAATCGTTCTTGCGCCTTTCTTTTTGGCATCTTTTATTTTTTGGATCAGTCGAGCTCTTTCCTTTCTATTAGCTTCACGAGCTAGTTGGTCTTCTTTGATGTCGAAATATACTTTGCCATCGATAATGGTCTTCTCCGCTTTGGCATATACCGATAATGGATGGTCTGACCACAATACAACATCTGCATCCTTTCCAACCTTGATACTCCCCATTTGATCATCGAGGTGCAACATTTTGGCGGGGTTGAGTGTCACCATCTTCCAGGCGTCTTCTTCGGAGATGTTGCCATATTTGATGGATTTTGCTGCCTCCTGGTTGAGTCTTCGGCCCATGTTCGCGTCATCGGAGTTGATAGCTGTCAGTACACCTTCTCGATGCAAAATTGCAGCATTATACGGAATGGCATATCTCACTTCCCATTTGTAATTCCACCAATCCGAAAAAGATGATGCAGCCGCTCCGTGCTCCCTCATCTTATCCGCTACCTTGTAGCCTTCCATAATATGCGTAAAGGTGTTAACTCTGAAATTGAAGTGTTCTGCAACTTTCATCAGCATATTGATTTCTGACTGTACATAAGAGTGACATGTAATAAATCGTTCTCCATTAATAATTTCGAGCATGGCTTCATGGACGAGATCTCTTCGAGGTTTAATGGCCTTACTCTTTTCAGAAGAACTTAATCCATTGTAAGCCTTCCACTTCTTTTCGTATTCCTGAGCATTGGTAAATCCATCCATATATACCTGTTCGACGCCCATTCGTGATTGTGGATAGCGAATAGATTGCTGATTGGAAGATCTTTTGACATTTTCACCCAGGGCAAACTTTATAAATTCATCGGCACCTTTGATTTTGAGATTTTCGGGAGATTCTCCCCATCTCAGTTTAATCAATGCAGACTGGCCTCCCACAGGGTTCGCAGATCCATGTAGTACTTGTGCTGCTGTGACACCACCGGCCAATGTTCGATATATGCTGATTTGCTCGGAATTCACCTGATCTCCGATTCGAACCATTGAAGAGTTGGTCGCCCGATCATTACCACCACCTGCGATGTGTGTATGTTCATCGATGATGCCGCAAGTGAGATGCTTTCCAGATCCATCGATAGCCGTTGCACTGGACGCATTGAGGTTCTTTCCTATTCTCGTGATCTTCCCATTTTCTAACAACACATCAGTATTTGAGAGGATACCAT
>JAHHJQ010000382.1 GCA_018680005.1 Bacteroidia bacterium
GCATTGGGCTTCTGGAAACATTTGCTGGGGATCGATTATCGTTGAAGATAAGATTGCGCCAAGAGGTGAATTACCAAATCTCCGACGAGCTTGTACTAAACCACTACCTGCTTATTGGACAATAAATCAATTAGTTGCTAACAGATATGTGTATGACAATTGTGGTCCTTTAAAAATGACTGGCAAGTCTACCACTACTGAACTTACAAATTGTGATGAGCCAGGCGTTAGTGCAAAGTTCAAAAGATCTTATACTATTGAGGACGAATGTGGTAACACTTCTGTCTTTAGTCATTGGATCACACTATATCCTGAGGATATTGAAAAGCCTGATGACTATACCACAACTTGTAAGGATGCTGATATTTCTCCAAACCGAGCCGGATGGCCAACTATTGATGGTTATCCACTAATGAATGGTGGAGATAAAGTTGGATATTGCGAATGGGCCGTAGATTATCAGGATTGGGTAATTGATATCTGTCTGGCATCCGGGTCCAAGACAGTAGTGAGAACATGGAAATGTACTAATATCTGTACTGGCGATGTCTACAAGGTTGACCAAAACATTTATGTAAAAGACGAAGATCCATGGTTACTTCCGCCTGATACAGAGGCATTATGGCTAGGCACGAATAATTCTTACGAATGTTCTTATTATGGAACACTTCCTGCACCAAAGTTGAAAGAAGCAGTTTGTTCTGAAATTCATTCTATTACAGCAGCTGTTTATCAAAAACAATCAGATGGTTATTTCCACCCACAGCCTGTAGTACAGGGAGTTGATATCCTTGGCAAAGATAAAGTACGCTTAGAATATGGTGAATTCAAAATTGAATATACCGTTAGTGATGTATGCCATGGACATGCCAATCTTACAGCCGAAGGTGCAGTATATGACAATACGCCTCCAGTAGCAGTTGCAGATACTGAAACAACAATTGATTTGACTCCAGAAGAGTGTGAAGTGGTATTGCATGCGGAAGATCTGGATTCTGGTTCTTATGACAATTGTAAACTAGAAGCGATCAAGGTTGCCAGAGCGGATGCAAATGGTAATCCTATTGAACCGTTCGGCCCTTACGTCACCTTTACACTAGCAGATGCATGTAAGTCTCATATGGTAGCATTCAGAGCCTACGATTCTGATAAGATAGGAGAGAAGGATGTAGTTATGTATAGCCAGGTAATGGTAATGGTCCATGTCCAGGATAACTTCATTGCTTTGCAAAATCTTCAGGATAAGACTATCGATTGTTCAGGCGATGATGACTGGAATGCTGATGATGCATTTGATACACCTGAGGTATATGGTTGTACTGCGGAAATTTATGATGTTCAAACTACCTCAAGTATTTTGAATTGTGGTCGGTCTACATATACCAGAACCTGGTATGCTAGAAATTGTAAGGGATTGACGACAACTACCAGACAAAGAGTTCATGTAGAATATGTTGGAAGTATTTCGGTTAAATTCCCTAAGGATGTTACCATGTTTTGTAGAGAAGATGGTACCTACGATCTTAGCCCAAATGCGACTGGACGTCCAGTTATAACTGAAACTGGTTGCGCTGTAGCCTCAGTATCGGATCCTGTTGACGAGAGATTTAGTCATGATGGCGATGATGGCTGTTTCAAGATTTTCAGAACATGGAAAGTACTTGATTGGTGTAGCGGAGAAATAGTAGATACAGATGTACAAGTGATTAAAGTTGTAGATAATGTGAGACCAATCGTGAGTGCTTCTGATGTAGACGTCTGCATTACTGAAGGATGTACCGCAACGTTTGAAGTTCCAGCGCCAACGATCACAGATTGCACTGCAACAACTACCAGGGTATTTTGGGAATTTGAAGGTAAGGATGGCTCTGAGCTTAGCGATTATGTCAATGTTGGAGCAATGGTAACATTCGGCCCAGGAAAACTTTATTTGAAATACGAAGTTGAAGATGCTTGTGGCAACTTTGGAAATGCGGAAGCTGTAGTGACTATTGAGGATTGTAAGAATCCTACAATCTACTGCCGCAATCCAATCGCCGCTCCGATCATGAATACCAATGGAGAAATAGCGATTTGGGCAAGTGACTTCTTACTAAAGGCCGAGGATAACTGTGATACCGAAGCAATGGTAGAAGCCACCGTGAAAATGCGTAGACATGGAACAACTGACGCACCTACCGACGCAATTACAGTAACCTGTAGTGAACTTACTTTCGCGGGTGGATTTGCCGGCTTATCTGTTGATATCATCGTATATGATTGGCAAGGTAATTCTGGTTTCTGTACCGTTGCCTTCCAAATCCAGGATAACACCAATGTATGTGGACAAGGAGCAGTAGGAGGAGATGTAGCATCATTGACGACATCTTTCAATGATGAAGTTGGAGAATCTGTGGAGAACGTTAAAGTAGACCTTACAGGTGGTATGACTATTACAGACGTCACTGATGCATCTGGTAGAGTACTATTCAGCGTACCAATGCATAATGATTATGATGTAGAAGGTAAGAAGAGCGAAGGTCTCTTAAATGGTGTAACTACATACGACATCGTAGTAGCTACAAGACATATTTTAGGAATTACACCACTTACAAGTCCTTACAAGTTAATTGCTGCGGATGTTAACAATACCGGAAGTGTAAGCACTGGAGATATCGTTGCTTTAAGACGAGCTATCCTTGCAATCACTGAAGAATTCCCTAACAATGATTCCTGGAGATTCATTGACGAGAAGTATACCTTCCCTCAGCCTACCAACCCATGGTTGGAGGCATTCCCTGAAAGAGTAAGTGTTGCTGATCTTGATCACGACATGAATGCCGGATTTGTAGGCATAAAGATTGGAGATTTGAACGACAGTGCGACTCCAAACGAATTATTGGGATCATCCTCTCCGAATGCCGATGCTATGGTCATTGGCCTTGAGGATACTGAATTAGTTGCAGGTCAGCAATATGACATCCAATTCAAGGCAAGAGACTTTAACCACTTTGGTTATCAGTTCACGCTTGGATTTGATCAATCTGCTATTAGCGTCGATGACGTGAAAGCAGGAGCTTTAGAGGGGCTGTCTCAAAATAACTTTGGTATGCAATTGTTAGATCAAGGTGCTATCACCACAAGTTGGGATAATCCTAATGGTGCTACTCTTGAGAATGACAAGACCTTATTCACATTGAGTATTACTGCTAATACGAATAGCAGATTGAGTGAAGTCTTGAACATTAACTCTACTGTGACAAGTGCTGAAGCGGTTAACAGTGGCCTTGAGCCAACTGATGTAACTTTGGAATTCTTCAACAGAGCTTCTGCTTCGTTCGAGTTGTTCCAGAATACACCGAACCCATTCAGCGACCATACGCTTATCCAGTTTAATCTGCCTAAGGCAGATCAGGTACAGTTGAAGATCTTTGATGTAGCCGGTAAGGTATTACATGCTCAGACTGCAACACTGGATAAAGGAACACACCAGATTAGAATCAACAAGGCAGATCTAGGTGCTACAGGAGTTCTTTACTATCAGGTAGAGACTTCTACTGATGTAGCTACTAAGAAAATGATCTCTCTTGAATAAAGATTATTTGTAGTTAAATTTTCAGTTTTTGGGATTTGACCTCCCCCGATTTATCGGGGGAGGTTTTTTTATGAATCGACTTCAAAACTATTTCGATATTTGTCCCATTATATTAGCGAAGTGGGAAGAATATTAGCGATAGATTATGGTATGCGACGTTGTGGATTGGCAGTTACCGATCCTTTACAGATTATAGCCCAACCATTGAAGACAGTGAACTACATGCACATTAAGGATTTTCTAAAGACCTATGTGAAGAATGAAAATGTTGAATCTATCGTGATCGGTATGCCCTATAATATGGATGGCACACCGAGCGAAATGAGCAGAGCTGTTGATCAATTTAAGATTTGGCTAACATCACAATTTCCGAATCTGACAATTCACGATGTGGATGAAAGACTAACTTCTATTGAGGCTAAGCGAATTGTACGAGATACGGTTAAATCAAAAAAGAACCGTCGAAATAAAGAACTAGTTGACCGAATCAGTGCTTCAATTATATTAGAATCTTATTTGAATAGAAAGAATATTAGAAATACGAGAACATGATATTGCCGATATACGCATATGGACATCCGGTATTAAAAAAAGTCTGTAAGCCGATCACATCAGAAGAAGAAGGTCTGGAGAATCTAATGGCGGATATGTGGGATACCATGTACAACGCGCATGGCGTTGGGCTTGCAGCACCTCAAATAGGCTGGGACATCAGAATTTTTATCGTTGATACCATTCAGTTAGATGAAGATGAAAAAGAGGTCGATGGAATTAAAAAAGTTTTTATCAATGCGCAGATGATCGAAGAAACCGGCGATGCATGGAAATATGAAGAAGGGTGTCTGAGCATACCCGATGTACGTGGAGATGTCTCCAGACAGCCGGAGATCCTAATAGAGTATCAGGACGAAAATTTTATTACGCATAAGGAGCGCTTCGATGGAATGAATGCGCGCGTTATACAACACGAATATGATCACATTGAAGGGCTGCTATTCACAGAAAAACTTTTGCCACTAAGAAAACGAAGAATTAAACGAAACCTGGAAAAGATAAAAAATGGTGAAGTGGAAGCTTCATATCGTATGAAATTCGCCTAATTCTTCACCTATTTTCGTCCAAAATCAGCCGGTATTTCTCCCCATGATTTGGTATCCCACTTGATGATTGGGTTAGTGATTGGATTGTTCTTCAGCCACTTTAGGGCTTTGTCTATCATTACAAAAACTTCGTCATTTTTGTCATTTCGTTTGAGTGTCGTCTTGACTTTCATATTCCGTATCCATGACAAGGCTGTTCTGCTATCCGTGTATATGATGGTGTCAGGTTTGTCATTCTTCTTCAGTAAGGCCAGGCCATGAACCAGGGCCAGGAATTCACCCACATTATTCGTGGCATCATAGTAAGGGCCTTTTCGAAAGATCTCTTCCCTCGTTTTGGTATGTACACCGCGATATTCCATAATGCCTGGATTGCCACTACATGCTGCATCGACAGAAAGACTATTCCATAAGATATTGGCTTTAGTAAGATCTGCAGCCTTGCTCTTGGATTTTGTTTTACGTTGAATAACGTCTGCTGGGGATTTGCGAAAGGCTGACTCAGCCTCCTGTTTGGTTTTAAAAGATTTGTACTTGGCACCTGGAAAAGCTGTGATCTGAGCGCGGCATTCATCCCAGGATTCATAAATGCCCGGTTTAACTCCGATCCAAACGACATAGTATTTCTTTTTTCTCTTAGCCATACTTTGTTGAATTTCTTTCAAATCTTGATAGAACCATTTTCCTGAACGAAAAGGGATGTATTTTTATCGCTTGATTAACATCCCGATTTCAATTGGAGTTCATAGATACACATACCCATATATATATTGACAAGTTTGAAGTGGATTTTGACGAGATGATGTCTCGTGCAGCAAATAACCAGATTTCAACATTTGTTTTACCAGCAATTGACTCTGGCCATACAGAGGCAATGATGTCTTGTGAATCTGAAAATGTACATCTTATGATGGGACTCCATCCATGTTCCGTGGGAAGCAATGTTGGTGAAGAGTTGGATTATGTGCGTCAATGGTTGGAGAAAAGATCATTCTGTGCTATTGGTGAAATTGGAATAGATTTATATTGGGATAAGACGTTTCAAGCAGAACAGGTAGGAGCATTTGAGTTACAAATCGACTGGGCTATTGAA
Organism: Bacteroidia bacterium; assembly: GCA_018680005.1. Taxonomy (GTDB): domain Bacteria; phylum Bacteroidota; class Bacteroidia; order Chitinophagales; family Saprospiraceae; genus HDS-20. The sequence continues at coordinate 5,768 of JAHHJQ010000382.1, forward strand.
TTTAATTTGCCCATCGTCATACATTCCAGAAATTCAACATCGGAGGTTTTAGAGGTTCTCAAAAGAAAAGCACATCCTCAATTGAGGGGAATCTTTCATTGCTTTGGTGGATCGGTTGAAGAAGCTAATGCAATAATTGACCTTGGATTCTTATTGGGTATCGGTGGTGTAGTTACTTTTAAGAATGCAGGATTAGACAAAACTTTGGAGCATATCTCGCTGAGAAACATTGTTTTAGAGACTGATGCGCCATATTTGGCACCTGCTCCGTTTAGAGGTAAAAGGAATGAACCGAGCTACATTAAGATCATTGCAGAGAAAGTTGCGGAGATCAAGAATGTCGATCTGGAGGAAGTCGCTGATAGGACTACAAACAATGCTCGATTAGTCTTTGGGTTATAAAATGAAAAAAAGATCAAGTGTTATACATATTTTTTTTAATTTCAGAGCATCCTTTTAAAGGCGGATACTAAAATTCTTGTGCCGCAAATAATTTTGTGATTTAGAGTTAATTTGCAATTTTTGTGACCTTTCCGAAGATGAGAGAGAGATTTTGTCTTGTTGAATCAAAGGATTTGGAAAAATTTGGAGAGGTGGCCGAGTGGTCGAAGGCGCACGCCTGGAAAGTGTGTATACCCCAAAAGGGTATCCAGGGTTCGAATCCCTGTCTCTCCGCGGCTTTAGTAAAACGGAATTAATCAACTATTAAATAATCATTCAATTAGCGTAAAAATCGAAAAACTGTTACTATGCGAAAGTTAATATTACTCCTGTTTGTTGGTCTATTGAGCATTGCTGCTACCAACACAATCGAAGCAAAAACAAGTACGCAGGACGCAACACCTACAGTATTGCTGGCTCAGGCTGATGGTGACGATATCACAATTACAGACGAGACAGGTTTCCAGGTCTTGAAAGAAAAGTTCATTGAAGGGGACTGGAAGTTCATGAGTTTTGTATTGATCTGTTTGATCCTTGGTCTGGCATTTTGTCTGGAGAGAATCATCACACTCAATATTGCAACGACAAATACGGATAAGCTTCTAAGCAAGATAGACGATAGTCTAAGATCCGGAGATGTCAATGGAGCAATGGAGGTTTGTAAATCTACACCTGGACCTACTGCAAGTGTATTATATGAAGGTCTGAAGGCATCCAGCAAAGGACCTGAAGCAGTCGAAAAGGCGATAGTATCTTATGGTGCCGTACAGATGGGATTGTTAGAAAAAGGACTGGTATGGATTGCACTATTTATTGCCATTGCACCGATGCTTGGTTTCATGGGTACGGTAATCGGTATGATTCAGGCGTTTGATGACATCCAAGCTGCGGGTGACCTTTCTCCAACAGTTGTTGCAGGTGGTATTAAGGTGGCACTTTTGACAACGGTATTTGGTCTTATCGTTGCGATTATTCTTCAGATACTTTACAACTATATTGTATCTAAGGTAGACGGTATTGTCAATAAGATGGAAGATGCATCTATTGCCCTTGTGGATATCATGGCCAACAATAATATCATTAAGTAATCTCTAGCTGAATATCTTACATTATGTATGAATTTTTAACAAAAAAAGGGGAAATGATCGCTTTCGGGCTAGGGGTACTTCTCGTTCTGATATTTCTTGGAACTGTACTTCCGAATTTGGATCAATTCAACGCTCTTCCAGAAGACCAGCAAACATCCTCTGGAGTATTTGACATAGGTTTGTGGTTGGCAATCATATTATTGATCGTTACTGCCGTTGTGGCCGTTGTAGCCGGTTTATGGCAACTCATCATGAATCCAAAAGGATCAGTAAAAGTACTTGCAGGCATTGGATTGCTGGCTTTGATACTCATCATATTTTATGCAACTTCTGAGGCGGAAACTACAGGAAGAATAGCTGAAGTATCTCAAGAGTTTGAAGTTGGTGAAAAGGCAAGTCGATTTATATCTGGCGCTATCAAGACCAGCTTGGCCCTTTGCGGATTGTCTGCTCTTGCGTTTGTAGTAGGTGAATTGTTAAACACTTTTAAATAACATATCATGGCAAGAAAAACATCAAGATCCAGAATGAGCAACGAGGTCAATGCAGGATCTATGGCAGATATCGCCTTCTTGCTATTGATTTTCTTCCTTGTTACGACCACTATCGATGTGGATAAGGGGATAACCGTTAAGTTACCTCCATGGTCTGAAGACGAACCTGACATTACAAGATTGAAGAAACGTAATGTTTTCTCAATATTGGTTAATGCACAAAATCAGCTACTCGTCAGAGGAGAACCAATGAGGGTAGCCGATCTAAGGGAGAATACCAAGGAGTTTATAGCGAATCCACGTAAAATGGAGAATCTTTCTGAAGCTCCTACAAAAGCTTTGATTTCACTGAAGAACGATAGAGGGACGAAGTATTCAAAATATATCGAGGTCTATAATGAAATTACCGCGGCTTACAACGAGCTCTGGGATGATTTGGCCTTGAAAATGTACGGTGTCCCCTATAGCGATGATTTGGATGTGGCAAAAAGAAAAGCAATTAGAGATCAGATTCCGAAAGTATTATCAGAAGCTGAACCGACTGCTTTTGGAGAAGAAAATTAACAGCTAATTATTAATATCTAAATTAATAAGCAATGTCAAAATTTAAGAAAAAGCGAGGTGCGGCTTCACCCCAGGTGTCGACTGCTTCTTTGCCCGATATCATATTCATGTTGTTGTTCTTCTTTATGGTAGTAACCGTTCTGCGTGATTCGGAACAAAAGGTTACTGTCAGAACTCCGGAAGCATCTGAATTGACAAAATTACAACAGAAGTCTCTGGTAAATCATATTCTTATTGGGAAACCAAAAGAAAAATTCCAGGACCAATATGGTACAAGACCAAGAATTCAGCTTGGAGATTCCTTTAAGAATGTAGCTGATATACCCTTGTTTTTAGAGAAGCACAAGGTGAAAGTACCTGAAGCACTGCGACCACGTATCAAATCTTCATTAAAGGTAGATGGAGATGTTACCATGGGAATTGTTCAGGATGTAAAAGAAATGTTGAGGAAGTCAGGACAATTGGCCATCAACTACTCAGCCAGACCTACACAGCGAAGAAGATAAAAGTATTTTTACTTTACTTTCCGCTTGTCTAAAATGCATTGGGCAAGAAGAATTCTTCATGATGGAATATTAAACTTGGATTCTTCTGGACATTTTAAGAAAAGAATAGATCGAGTTTTTTAATAAATTGATTAGGAATGCATTGATTGGGTATTTGCCGAATCAATGCATTTTTTTTGCTGCAGTATTTTAACAACTGGTTGATTACCATTTAATCCCCAAATATTTTGACGGCAATTAACGAGCTTTGAAAAGCGAGGTAATAGAAATTGTCAGCGGATTAGTAGGAGAGTTATATCTGAAGTTCTCTCAAAAATATACCATGTGATAATGTACAATTTCCACTATCCCTTGAATTGATAGCCCGCCCCTGAGATAGTATTAAATTCCATTTATTGTATCTCAAATGTCTTCTTTCAGACACGCACAGCGAATAGAATACTGATTTTGTGGCCTGGAATCGGTAAGAATGGCCAGATGTTCCTTACAAATGTCTTATTAATCAGATATTTCCTTGCCTGCTCATGGAGAAACTAAAAGTACCAGTCTATTTAGCGATCAACTGCAAATATTCGCATCCAGATACCATGAAAAATCTATCGATGTCGGAAAGTATGATTTCACTACTCGACACGTTTGGTGAATTCCAAGCTCTTTTTGATAATCACTTTTGGAAGTTATTCTAGTTTATGACTGTTATATTACCTTTCTTAAACACTCTATCGCCATTTAGACAATAATACTCAATGAAATATACATAGACACCGGGATTAGCAGGTGCTCCGTTCAGAGTCCCATCCCAACGCGTATTATTTGGATCATCCGTCTCAAAAACAAGACTTCCCCAACGATTGAAGATTTTCATAGATCCAAGGCCTTGGATTCCTTCATATCTCACTTCAATTGCTTCATTGAGGCCATCAAAATTTGGAGTAAGGAAATTGGGAATGTTAATAATTGCCTGATCGCATCCATTTTTAATATTGACCAAGACAGAGTCACGATAAACACAACCATTACTCGGTGTCGTTTCCACATAATAAAATCCTGATGATGATGGTGTTACCTCTGCTGCTGTACAATTCGTACATAAGATGGATAAATCCTGATCATACCAAACTACTTCACTAAATGGATCAGACGTTTCAGCAGTCAGGACTAGTGAAGAGCCTAGACTAACAAATGTATCCGGCATAACGGATATTGTTGGTCTTTCCAGTACATTCACAGTTATATTAATCGTCGAAGTTGTACCAAAACAACTCTCAGCAGTAGCAGTAAATGTTGTAGTCTCCTCAACTCTTCCGCTTGGATTTGGACAAGTCTCACAGTCCAAAAATTGGTCATTACTCCACAATACTTCCGAAGCGCCATCAACCACCAGAGTGAAAAACTCACCTTCACAGACAGTTATGTCATCACCAATTAAATCTACACTTTGTTCAACAAATAGATCGGTAATTACCAGACTGTCACATCCTGTAACCTGACTTTGAAGTGTCTCAGAAAATGTGCCGGAATCCTTTTGATAAATTCCATTGAGAAGTATACTATCTCCTTCGCAAATGGTCATTTCCTTACTTACTGGTTCACTAACTGGAACCGAAACTACATAAGTAACAATACTGTCGCAACCCGAGCTGGTAAACAGTTGTCTAACATAAGTACCTGCTGTATATTCATAGGATCCGTCTATGAGCACACTATCACCAGGGCACATTGAAATCGCCTGAGTTGAAGTCTTTTGTTCAACAACTAAGAGATTTAAAGTGACTGTACTATCACATCCATTAGAAGTTGAAAATGTTTCTTGAAATGATCCAGAGGAATCAAAAGTTTTATTATTCAAATTATATGTTTCGCCCTCACAAATTTGAATATCTAGTTGTGAAGTAAAATCTTCCCTTACATTTAAGAATAGAGTGGTCACACTATCACAACCAGTGGATGCCAGGGTTTGGTATTGATAACTCCCTGTTGTAGTATAATCGCTGCCATTGAAAGCATAAGATTCCCCAAAACAGATCGTATCAAATATTTCGGCAATGATAGTGTTGACAACATTCAAATTGGTTATGATGACGCTGTCGCAACCATACTGTGAGTATAATGTATCGTAGTAGATTCCTGTTGTAAAATATGTGTTTCCATTGATTTCATAATCAGCTCCAGCACAGATTTCTATGTTGTTGGTCGTTTCGGTTGGGGGCATTACTATCAGTTCTAAATGAATTATACTATCGCATCCTGTTATTGCGGATAATGTATCCGTATACACTCCGGATGTCATCAATGACTGACTACCTAATATATATGTGTCTCCTTCACATATATATTCTGTTTGATAAGTATGCTTTCTAGGTATTATACTCATTGATACATTTAGTATACTATCGCAATTGACTTGGCTTGTCAAAGTATCCTGGAAGAAGCCATCTGCATAGTATCTGGTTCCACCGGATGTTTCGTAATAATCCCCTTCACAAATAATGGTGTCAATATTCACGACAGGTATTTGGAATACACCAAGTCTCAATGAAACAATACTATCGCATCCATAAATATTTTGGAAAGGAATCGTGTAATTTCCTTCTTTGGTGAAGATGGAATCGCCTACAGCATAAGAATCACCATCGCAAATGTCTACAGACAAATTAATCACTTGAGAATGTTCTCTCACGATGAGTTGAAGGATGTCGGAATGCCATCCACAAGCATCGATATCAGAATGTGAAGCATCAGCAGAGTAAACCGCTTTGTAGAATCCATTTCTAAATGTGTATGCAGCAAATGTGAAATTCTCATTGCTACCACCAGGTATAGGTGCCCAACCTAAAAGTGTATCTGGTGAAAAATACCACTGTAAATAGTAGGATTCTGTAGATGGTGTCACAAAACCAACACTAAAATCTACTTGCTCTCCCTGGCAAACTTCATTGTCAGAAATTGTAGCATTTACAGTGTTGGGACACACATCAATTGAAATTACCTGGTCAATTACGGATTGATTACCACTAATACTAGTTGCTGTCCAACGTCTTACAATAGTGTGCCGGTCTATACATGGCGTATCAATTCTCGTTTCCGTCATGGTAATATCGACGATAGCTGATAAATCAGGGAAAATTAAACTTGTGTCTGGAACGGGCACCTGGTCACAGTCTACATAACTAACTGGAGGAGTAACAGCTGGTGGGGCTATAGTATCAGTGACTGTTATTTCTTGAGTAGTTGATGACACATTACCGCATTCATCAGTAAATGTCCATCTTCTATAGATTTCATCAAGAATTCCATTTGAGTTGATTGTAGCTACACTATCATTATAAACAGCAGTTACCACAGAACAATTATCGTCAAGGTTAGCAACCACACCAATTGCAGTCATAGTGGTATCAACTATGTCCATACTATCTACAAAAACAATGATTGAACTCGGGTTATCAAATCCTGGAGCTATCGTATCTAAGACTTCGATTAATTGAATATGGGCATCTGCGTTTCCACATTCGTCAGATATATTCCATATTCTTTCTACAAGGTATGTAAGTCCACAATTGTTGATGATATTATCATTATAGGTAATGGATACATTGCTGCAGTTCTCCTCTATATTGGTTAGCGTTCCGGTTGAAGATGTAGTCGTATCAACCAAGCAATTAGAGTCTAGATAAAGCGTGATATCACTAGGAGTGGTGAAAGTAGGAGTAACAGTGTCAAGTACTACAATGGTCTGATCTCCACTTGTACTATTACCACAGTCATCCGTCAAGGTCCAGATTCTGCGTACTGTGTATGCCCCTGTGCAGCCCGGTGTTACCACATCAATATAACTTGCCTCCAGACCTGTAGAACAATTGTCTGATTCATCAGTCACATCACCTGTATTGACGACTGTAGTGTCTACGCTGCAGTTTGCATCAACATATAGAGTCGTATTGGAAGGAATCGTGAAAGTTGGTGCTATCGTATCTTGAACGGTTATTGTCTGAATTTGAATCGTGCTGTTGCCACGGTTATCTGTTACGGTCCATGTTCTTTCTATGCTATAGTTACCGGTACAACCTATTGTTACATTATCGCTATACACTACTGTTAAGTTAGGATCACAATTATCGCTAAGAACACTTACCGTTCCGGTGTTTGCAGTGGTGGTATCCACAACACATCCCATTGCAGATTGAACTGTGATGTCTGCTGGTAAAGTAAATGACGGGGATAATGTATCGATTATGGTTATGGTTTGTATACCACTTGTCGTATTGCCACAGCCATCTGTTAAGGTCCATGTTCTCGTAATTACACAGGTGCTATCGCAATTTCCTGCGGTAGCATCGCTATATGTCGCATTTATACCAC
>JAHHJQ010000392.1 GCA_018680005.1 Bacteroidia bacterium
GCTTGAACGCTGCAAATCCAGATTCTTGTCATTATAAGAAAGCGACTTCAATATTGGTGTGGATGTGGGAAAAGGATGGGGGAGATCCTGACTGGTGTGTGCTACGCCTTCTAATGTGTTTACCCAAAGTTTGGCGTCTTGGTCAGCAATGATACTCCGATATGCCATGATTTTGGTAGGAAGGCCGGCATCCTCCCCAAACGAAAGAATTTCGCCGTCTTTATATCGCAACATTCCATAAATATCAGTAGAGATCCAAATGCTTGTATCTGGTAAAACGGCAACTGCTCGCACTTCATTTCCGGTATAGGATCCAAGGTCAGGTCTTATAATGTTTTCCATATCGTGTCTTAGCAACCCATCTGTTGTGGCGAGCCAAACCAGACCTTGATTGTCTATGGCAATATCGTGCACCTCAAAATTTGGGCTGACAGGAAATGAAAAAGGAATGCTCATATTGATAAATTCATCCTGATCAGGCGAATACCGATAGAGATAGCTTGCGGTGCCAATACCAGCGGCATAGAGTTCTTTTCGAGGACTTTCCTTTACGACGAGCATTCGGTTATCAAACCCTTTGTCTTTTCCGTACATGTGGATTTGGTCATTCTTATCTATCATCGCAAGGCCGAAAATCGGTTGACCTCTGGGCGCCTGACAAAACCATTTTCTGTTTTCACTATCTGCACAAATTCTAAATACTCCGGCACCCCTTGAGGAGAAAGAAAGGACTTTTTTTAATTGACCATTCAAATCCATTTTGATGACTTGACCATCGTTTGTTCCAGCCCAAAGATCATTGCGGTCAACGGCGAGACCATTAAATGCACCTATGCTGGGTACATCCAGCTTGGTAGCGCTAAATTCCTGGTCTATCTTCTGAATTTTGTAAACATCGCCCATTGATACATAAATGTCCCCGTTGTCATCCAATGCCTGTGTAGTGGCATTGTCATTGGGTAAATTCTGTGTCCCTTCAAAGAATCGACGCTGCAGTAATCCTAATCCTTTATTAGAACAGACCCAGATCGAATTATCACTAGTGATATTCAAAGCATTGATATGTTTGAAAGGTAACCGATCTACTCTATGGGGATCATTGTTGCTGAATACTTCTGCCAGCTGAAAAGCACCCTGCCGCCTGGTCAACTGATACAAACCGGAATCGTCAGTTCCAACAAAAATCCGATCCAACTTGTCACATGCGAGCGCTGTAAATATTGAATTAAAATTAGCCGACTCCCAGGTGATGCTGAGACTATTTTTAGCATCGGTGAACTCCGCAACTGCAAGACCTTCACCTGCGATATAAAGCTTGTTGTCGACATACAATATATCTTCTATGTCAAAGACTTTTCCAAGCGTTATCAATTCTGAAGAATTGTCCTTGTGGTAATAGATATTTCCATTTGGGCTTGCAATGATGAAATCTGATTCGTTGACAGCGGCAAACGAATAGTGGATCATCACATCCTGCTTATCGATTTCTTCGGATAAGATGGTGGTCGTCTCAGATCCATCAAAGCGTATTAATTCTCCATTGGGTTGGCTGATCCAAAGGCGATCCTGAGTATCAGAAAATAATCGGTTCGGGTATTTCACTGAAGTAGACAATGGTTGATCTGGAATCAATATAGAGTCCAGCAGAGGACGCGCAAAAGTCAGCCCGGCGTCATGGCTAAATACCAATGAATGGTCTTTCATAGGTACCATGTCCCGGATATATTGGCTTGGAATATCTCGTTTGATGGGCTTAAAACTGATGCCATTGAATAAATACAGTCCATCATTGGTGCCGATCCACATCTGTCCAAGAGAGTCCTGAAAAGCACAGTTCACCTCAGATGAGGCAAGACCTTCTGTGACCCCATAATGACTGAGATAATATTTCTGAGCACACAGGGAAGTGCCTGTGAGTAAGGAGATGATGATACAATAAATAAACCGCACTCCAGATGACATTCATTAACCAGCTATAATGTACAAACTTTGTATGTACTGATAGTACGGAATGCATTCTAAACTCGAATGACCTCAATAGATATTATATAAAAAATGAGGTCAATCTCGTCTTTAGACAATAGCGATAAGCTGGACATCCTCTTCATTACTCACTATCGTATATACAAATCTTTGGTCCTGTTTCCAAAACCCATAAAATCCGGCCTCTTGCTCGGATGAAAAGGCTTTGAATGGATTCCAATGATCGTTGCCATTGGAAACCTCTTGAATATTGATCAACCTGGTATCTATCTTCAGACCTGTTTTGAGTGCTTTCAATGTACTTTCTTTAGCACTCCATAATAGGGTAGCCCAAAGTTTTGGATGTTGTGCGCTTCCTTTGCGAATGATTGCTCTTTCAGTCGGATTGAAATAGTCATTGATAAATAAATCACTCCGCGACTCCATCAATTCCAGGTCACACCCTAATTGTATGGGATGATCACAAACCACACAAAATCCGAGACTATGACTATGGCTCAGAGAAATTGATATTGGTAAAAGGGAATCATTGCAGAAGGCCTCTGGCGCTCCATCTTTGGTATTTGTAATGCTGATATCGTTTAAATTAAGATCAGCATACTTCGGCGCCAGCAAGTGTGATAATGCACACTTCGCGGTCCAACGACCGAGCTTCCAATCCGATTGCTTCTTAGGGAATCTAAAAGTGGAATACACCTCCTTTTCAGACGGATGAAGCCAGTCATCATTGACTGGCACATCCGCTGTTTCACGTTTAACCCAATAAATATTCACACTTCAATTTCTGATATCAATTTCAGCTAATCCATGGCTACGGCAAGTGGTTCAAGTAATTTTTTATCAATTTCTGTTATAAACTCTGCCGTTTTATAACCCTTCAAGCTCAAATATACTTCGCCTTTGCTATCCACGATATCGGCATCATAGGAACCATCCCTCTGATCCACTACTGCATATAAGCGGGCTCTGGAAGATTTTGGATGTTGATATATTTGTAGACTCTCGATATGTTCGGGAAGTCCCATATATTTTTCTGTTCCCATTTCTTTGATGCCTGCAGTCTGGAAGCAAAGTTCGACCAGTCGCGGCATGGCCATCGTCTGTAGAGATTCTGGCGAATGATTCCGTGGCATGTTCTTAGCAAAAAGTCCAACCGTTGCATCACCTTTTATCCATGACTTCTCAATGACCTGATATGCCGGGCCATGAAAATATAGCTTGTAAATATCATCGGCTAGTGCCGTCGATTTTTTAGAAGACGGTGCCGTTTGTGGTTTGAGAGGATCTGGAGTCTTTTGAGGTTTTTTGCTCATGCGAACCTTAGCAGTAAAATGAGTCGTAACTTCCTCCTGTTCCTGACCGTGCAGTTTTCTTGCCCCAAATAGTTCGCAATGTCCAATCAAATCACTTCCGTCTTGTTCGAAAACGACTTTGACCATGACGTCCCTAGGCTCAGAGCGATAGAATTTGAATGGAGCTTTGAAATCCACTCCTTCGACCGCTTTGAAATGGAGGTCTGGGAAGAGTAGTGTTGCTGCCTCAACCATCGCTTCTATGCCCATGACACCAGGTAATACCGGCTTTCCATTAATCTCGTGATCATATAGGAAACCTTGTTCTTTTGGATCGAACATGGCCTTGGTTGTGAAACCACTATAGATACCCATACCCAGCGCTTTCTGAATCATCACCCCTTTGGATTTCTTTATCAATTGGTCAACAGGACCTGCTGGGGCCGTGTCTAATCCACCGGTTACATCAAACTCTTCGAGCATGATGCCAAGATTTTGGGCCACTACGATTTCTGTAGTCTCCTGCGATGTGATTAATTCTTTCCGAATAAATGGAATTCCAGCTTCTGGTGGTAACATATCTATTCCTGCCTGTTTCATCACAGTAGGAATAGATCCACGTGCTGCCATTCCAATATCCTTCCATGCTGTCCAATCCAATGCTAAACCGCGTGTTTCAGGTTTCGTTGTTCTAAATCCTGAAATGCTTTTACATAGAAAATCATTGGCCGCACTATAGTCTGTTTGTCCACCGTTTCCAAATCGACCAGCTATAGAACTAAAGACTACCGCTGCTCCTAGGGGTGTATCTCCTAATGAAGAAACCAGGTTATACCAGCCATCGGCTTTGATATCAAATACGAGATCAAATTCATTTTCCGATTTATCTGGAAGCATACGACTGATCTCGATTCCTCCGGCATGCAACAGGACATCAATCTTCTTAGCATCCTTAACGATGCTTTTGACTGCTTTCTTCATGGCTTTATGATCCAGCAGGTTGACCGAGTAATAATGTGCTGTTCCACCTGCGTTTTCAATCGCCTCGATGGCAGCTAAAGCAGAATACTTTCTTTCTATAGCTGACAAAGCTTTATCCACCATAACCGGTGTAGCTTTCTCACCTGCTTCTTTTAGCCTTGTGAATATATCGCGTTTCAAGCCTTCCTTATCGCTGGCAAAGCGCACCAAATCCGGATCGCTCTTATCTGGCACAGGTGTTAGATCCATTAGGTAAAATGTTCCTCCTGAAGCTTGTGCCAGGTCAGCTGTAATTGCAGATGTAATACTACCCGCCGCACCTGTTACCAGAAATGTGGTGTCTTGGTCCAATTGCATTCCATCTTTGTCATCAGATAATGGCATTTCTCTAAGTCCGATAGTCCAACGCTTGCCATTCTTGTGACCAATCTCTACCGCTCCCGGATCGTACAATGTTTCATCGACTAGTGTCTTGGCAAAAGCTGTTGTTTTCCTGGATTTTTCAAAATCCACTACTTTGACCTGAGCTTCAGAATGCTCTCGCTTATAAGCCTTAGTAAAACCGCTTATTGCTCCACCTAGTGATGAGAGCGCGCCTTTCGGGTCATAACCCAACTGCCCACCCATTCTGGTTCCAGAAACAAGGAATGCTGGTTCATCCTGTGACATTACCAATTCACGCATCGTCGCATAAAGCAACTTGACATGAGATTCGGTTGTAGCCTTCCATTCGTCATAGCTCATCTGGCTGATTTCCTTTTCAATATCTAATCCAGGAAGCCAATAAACACCTGTAAATGGCCCTTGTGCGGACCAATCCTTCAACACCACAGATAAGGCCTTACGAGATGCTACATCTTTGAGCTGTCGTACGGTAACTCCTTTCTTCTTGAGTTGGGTGACAAGGGCCTTACCGACGCCTCCTGTATCCATCATGACGATGACATGACTGTCTTTATCTAAGGTGACTCCAGCAGCTTTACAATATTCAAGATCAGGAAGAAGCTGTGGTATAGGAATACGTCTTGGGATTTGACTCACAGCCTCGAGGTCTCCTTGTGCCAGATTTATACCTGGTGTAAGACCGTTACTACCTGAAATCGCTTCACTCACCTTTGTAGAACTTGAACCAACATCAGGTTTCCTTTCATTTACAAAACCGATTATATGATTTAAGGTAGGATAGTCCGCTAATTGCAACGTTTCATCCCTTTCAATACCATAAACACCACGGATATCTGCAAACAGTTCAGCTTGCTTGACAGTATCAATACCAAGGTCAGCTTCGAGATCGAGATCTAAATCAAGCATGTCTTCAGGATAGCCCGTCTTTTCGGCCACCAGATTGAGAACTTGAGTTTTTACATCATCGTCTGCTGATGCTGTGCTAACTGTCGATTCCACTGGGTCCTGAGATGCAACAGGTTCCGTTGTTGGAGGTGCAGCTACCGAAGCTGCTATATCTGGTCTCTTTTCATGTACAAAGCCAATGATGTGATTGAGGGTAGGGTAGTCTGCAAGTTGCAGATTATCATCCCGCTCGATACCATATTCACCTCGTATCTCAGCGAATAATTCCGCTTGTTTGACGGTATCAATCCCCAAATCTGCTTCCAAATCCAAATCCAATTCCAGCATATCCTCAGGATAACCGGTTTTTTCCGCTATCAGTGTCAGGATGGTCTCCTTCACTCCGTCCTGGGTTGCTACTGAGGTACTTGCAGTACTGGTTTCAACTGTGGATTGCGCAGATACTGGCTGAGGTTCTGATACCGGTACTGATACAGCGGCAGTGACTAGCTCTGGTTTCTTATCATAAACAAACTGTATAATATGATTCAGTGTTGGGAATTCAGCTAACTGGAGGTTATCATCGCGATCAATGCCATATTCACCCCGTATCTCAGCGAAAAGTTCCGCTTGTTTCACCGTGTCTATACCAAGATCGGCTTCGAGATCGAGATCCAATTCAAGCATATCTTCAGGGTAGCCTGTCTTTTCTGCAATAAGGGTCAATACCTTTTGCTGAACGCCATCTCCTACCGATCCTTTCGAAACTGGCTCAGTTACAGGAGATTCTTGTGGAGCACTTACAGAAGTGCTATCCGGCGCAACAACGGGAACAGCTGTTGAAGCAGCTGCCAGGTCAGGCCGTTTGTCGAGGACAAACTGAATGATATGATTCAGTGTTGGAAATTCCGCCAGCTGAAGTGTCTCGTCTCTTTCTATTCCATATGAACCCCGCACTTCAGCAAACAATTCTGCCTGTTTGACAGTATCGATACCCAGGTCTGCCTCAAGATCTAATTCCAGGTCGAGCATGTCTTCCGGATAGCCGGTCTTTTCGGCAATCAAGGAAAGTACCTTTTGCTCTATCTCAGTCTTGCCACCTGCTGACTGCGGAGTAGAAATTACTGCAGGTTGAGCAGGCTCAACTTTTTGTTGAACAACGGGAGCTGCGGATTGACGTAGTTCTGGTTTTTTATCAAAGACAAATCCAATGATATGATTCAAAGTTGGAAAATCAGCCAACTGAAGTGCATCATCTCTTTCGATACCATACTCTCCTCTGATTTCCGCAAACAACTCTGCCTGTTTGACTGTGTCAATTCCCAAATCGGCTTCGAGGTCAAGTTCAGGATCAAGCATATCAACAGGATAACCAGTTTTTTCTGCAATCAACTCCAGGATCTTAGTTTGAACAGGATTGACTGCGGTGGTCACTGCTGTCGCAGGTTCGGCTTGAACAACTGCAGGTTGCGCTTGAACAGCCTTCTGAGCAGGTTGTGCTGTAGCAGGTGCCGTTTCTTTGACATCTGTGAGTTTGTCCGCTAGTGGATCCTTGATACGTAAAGTTCGTTTGATGACTTCCAAATCCGGATTGTCCTGACCACTGACTTCTTTCAGCCAGTTTGTCCAGATCTTTTCATCGGCTATTCTGTAGTTGAAGCCCAGATTGTCGGGATCTGGTCTTACTCCTGTGCCTACAGGTGTCCATCGCAACAAGCTCATACTGATTTGGGATCCAAAACCGGCACCAAGTCTCAATGCAAAAGCGATAGGGTAGGATCCTCCTTTTGAAAGATTCAATTGACCCAATTCCGGATCAATCTCTTTGAAATTTGGAACTGGTGGCACCAAACCGGTTTCAAGGGCTTTAATAGCAAGTACATCTTCTATACCTACAGCCATCGCGTGCCCAGTCATACCTTTGGTATTGGCAATCACGATATCATCTGCTGAAGACTTGAATACATGCCTGAGGGCATTGATTTCTGCTGAAGCACTTCCACCTCTGGCAGGTGTGTAGGTTTCATGCGATACAAAGACCATTTGTTTGGCCATATCATGACGACTCACTCCCCATTGCTGTTCAGCTTTGGAGACCATATCATCCATGATCATGCGGATATGATCAATATCCAATCGGGTACCATGGAATGCGCTGTTGGCATATGTCGTTCCCAGCACTTCGCAAATGGGTTGGATACCTCGATGCTGGGCTGACGAGCCACTTTCTACGACGATGGCAGCTCCACCCATACCGACGATCATACCGTGTCTTCGCTTGTCAAAAGGAAGTGCGGCATTTTCCACTTTGTCATCTGTGGCTGCCGCTCCGGCTGCCAGGAATCCGCTGGTAAACCAGCCAAGTGTATCATCAGCTGTGATGTCATCCCCTGCAATTACAATGACGCGCTTACAACGCCCTGCATCGATCCAGTCCTTAGCCATGCCTAATGCCTGTGTCGTACTTGCACATGCAGCATTGATCTGGGTATTTGGTCC
>JAHHJQ010000395.1 GCA_018680005.1 Bacteroidia bacterium
GAATGAAATGGCGTTGGGCTCAAATAAGTCAGCATAAAAGGACTCCTTCTTTTCAAATCTTTCTGACTCTGCATCAAAGCCATAAATATCCGATCCACTGATTACATCTAATATTCCATCAATTGCCCAAAATCCTAATGGTGTAGAAGGTAATCCATTATCCGAATCATAAATCACATATTTTGACCTTGAAAAATCCAGTTTGTTATTTTCTATGTGTGGTTCTATTCGAACAATAATTCCCTCCTGTAAACCTTGTGTCCAAACATTGCCCAAGGAATCCTCCATGAAGGCTCCAAAGTCAGGATCGACTTGGTCGGTAAAGGATTCTTCAATAAATGTTCCTCGAGCCTCATCATAATAAAGAGATGAGATGCCTCCTTGCTGCATATGGACATACATTCGATCGGGATCTACCTCGGACATAAATATTTGGGAAACACGGAAGTCATAATTCTTACTTTCACGGACAAACTTGAATGTTTTGCCGGTGACTTCAATTATGCCCATACCTCCACTTCCATAATAAAGCCGTCCCCTGTGTTTCGCTGAAAGTGTGGTTTGTCCAAATGTACCTTCCATTGACAGAAACTTCTTCGTAGCGTCATTGTAATAGTAAATTCCATTGTTACTACCGGCATAGAGCATTCCGTTATGCTGCTCCATATCAAATACTACAGAAGGCAATCCCAAAGATGCATCTACATATGTGAAATTGGAATTGAGATTAATGCTGGATATTCCATTGAATGTAGTGGCCCATAGAATTCCTCGAGAATCGATATACATGTAGGTGACGGTTTCATCATTCAATCCATCCTCCTTAGAAATATTCATGACCAGTTTACCTTCTCTGTCGACTATGTAGATACCGCCTCCAAACATGTTAAAGGCAAAATTTCCGTTTGGTAAAACCAATCCAGGGAGATACAGACCGGCTTCTTGGACAAAAGCATCCAATTCTGTCGGAAATCGAGTCAACTCATTATAGTCATACAGATAAAATTTCCCATTGTCTCTATCTCCGAGTAAAACTGTATTGTCATCATAAGGTAACATGACATAGACCCGCTTATCGGCAAAAAATTCACCTCCAGGTAGCAGTCTTATTTCATCATCAACCAACTCACAAAGACCCACATTCCAAACACGCACGATGTACTTTCCGTGGATTACCTTTCCAACGTGAAAATTGCCTCCTGCGGTGATCACTGTGAATGCTTCACCATCCCATTTAAAAAGTTTCTCCGTACTCCGATAATAAATATTACCATTCCAATAATCGACCTCCCAGACTATATTGAAATTTTGCTCCTCTGGGGGTAGTTTATCCTTAAGAGAAACAAATTTCATTTTACCATCTTCACCAGGGCTGAGATAACCCAGATCTTTGCCTAGACCCACATACAGCGTACCATCTTCATCTTTTGCAATAGATCTGGTTTCTGTTAACCATTCGGATTGCATTAAAGACCAATTTTCACCGTCAAACTCGAGGACGCCTGTGCCATTCGCAAAATACATGATACCTCTATCATCTTCTATTGCCCACCAGTTTTGTGAGGCAGCGTTATAATCCCGGAAAGTATAATTCTGGATAAAAGGTTTACCAATATCAAACTGAGCCGTAAGCACAGACAAGGGAAGATACAAGACAACGAGTAGCAAACTGATCTTTCTGGGTTCCAACATCATACGCATATTATGATTTACTAAATATAGTGAAAACAGTTCGTAGTGAATGTTTACCTATACTTTGTGGCATCCTGGCCTCTTTTTAGTTAAAATTCAATAAATGGACAAAACAATATACTCGCGTATCCCGATTTAATCTTGGGCAAATACCCGAGTAAACGCTGGATTTTCTTTACTTGCGTATTGGTCTCAGGATGATTGCGTCTTTCTTTGATTTATAAAATTCAGATTATGCCCAATTCAATAAAATCATTTTTAATTCTTGTATTCATTTTTTCTATTGCGAATAGCGCTACCGGACAAGCAACGGCAACAAAAGCTACTCCCATCTTCGAAAACGGTGAAGCCCAAATCGTAGAGGCTTTCAAAGATCCCGACCAATGGATCAGACATGATCTTTTTGTCGAAACAGAATTTGATTCCGACGGTGATGGCAAAATGGATCGTATGCACGTGAGTGTGACACGTCCTAATCAGACAGAAACCGAGGATCTCAAGCTACCGGTTGTTTATGTTACCAGCCCATACTTTGCAGGTACAGCCGGAAATGTAGAAGGATTATTTTGGGATGTACAACATGAATTAGGTGAAGACGCGCCAAGACCGCGCGTTCATCCGGAAGTTCAACGAAGAGGAGAAAGACCGATCATATCGAATTCCCACATCAATAAATGGGTCCCTCGAGGCTATATAGTCGTGCATTCGTCTTCGCCCGGTACTGGATTATCCCAAGGTGCACCAACTGTAGGTGATGACAATGAATCCCTTGCTCCTAAAGCAGTCGTAGATTGGCTATGCGGTCGGGCAAAGGGATATACTGAGCCTTATGGAAATGAAGAGGTCCAGGCTTCCTGGTCCATCGGTAAAGTAGGCATGACCGGCACTTCTTATAACGGGACCTTGCCTTTAGCCGCAGCTACGACCGGTGTCGAAGGTCTGGAAGCGATCATTCCAATTGCTCCAAACACTTCATACTATCACTATTACAGATCCAACGGTCTGGTGCGTTCCCCGGGAGGATATCTGGGTGAAGATATAGATGTGCTCTATGATTTCATCCATAGTGGTGACGAATCCAAAAGAGCACGTAATAATAAGATGGTAAGAGATACAGAAATGAAAGAAGGCATGGATCGTCTAACCGGTGATTACAATGAATTCTGGGCCGGACGAGATTATCTCAATGATATGGAACCAATGAAAGCAGCATTGTTGATGTCTCATGGATTTAATGATTGGAATGTGATGCCAGAACACAGCTATCGGATCTATGCCAAGGCCAGGGAAATGGGCATCCCATCACAAATATTCTATCATCAAAATGGTCATGGCGGCCCACCTCCAATGAAGATGATGAACAGATGGTTTACCAGATATCTGCATGGTATAGAAAATGGTGTGGAAAAAGATCAGCGCTCATGGATCGTCCGAGAAAGAGATAAAAGAGACGAACCAACACCTTATGCAGACTACCCCCATCCAGACGCCAAAGCGGTTAACTTTTATCCCAATGGAGGTGCCCCGGGAAGAGGTACATTGACCCCGGAAAAACCAGGGGATGCTGGAGAAGAAACATTGATTGACAATTATTCATTTTCCGGATCAGCCTTGGCAACAGCTGAATACACGGATCATCGATTGATATATTTGACAGAACCCTTAAAAGAAGATCTTCATATCTCGGGGTTACCCAGGGTGACCATCCATGTAGCGAGCAACAAGCCAGCTGCCAATCTCTCGGTATGGCTGGTATCACTGCCCTGGAATAACGGAAGAAATACCAAGATCACGGATAATATAATCACCCGTGGATGGGCAGATCCTCAAAACCATGAATCCCTGACAGAAAGCGAGCCCCTTGTACCGGGCGAGTTTTATCAAGTGACCTTTGATTTACAACCAGATGATCAGATTATCTCTAAAGGTCAACAGATCGGATTGATGATATTCTCCAGCGACAGGGAGTACACCCTTTGGCCAGGTCCTGGAACAGAATTGACGGTGGATTTAGGAAGAACTTTACTGACTTTACCAGTTGTTGGTGGTAAGAAAGCAGTAGAAGCATCATTGATCGCTGCGGAGTAGCTAAATCTGATCGCCAGGAATTGATTTACTGGAGATCTTCACCAACATTAATATCCTGAACCTGTACCCCAACAGTGGTGAAAGGTCATTGGTTGTAGTGACTAATATCAACACCAATCTCCGGTATTTAACGTAATCTGCATTTCTTACTATTCATGAGGTCGAACTATTCTAAGTGATATGTCGACGAGTAGATGAAGAGGCCGAATTATTCGAACCTCACCTTAAAACTAAACTCATGAAAAGGCTAATCTTATTATTCCTTGTCTCTTTCCTGGTTTATGCATTGCCTGCCCAACAAGAGCAGGAACCTGAACTTTCAAAAGAATACTATCTGCAAAAAAGTAAAAAGCAGTACAATACTGCCTACAAAACGTTAGCCGGAGGTGTGATTGCAGGTTTAGTTGGTTACGTTCTGGTTGCAGAAAATTTCTCATTCCAAGGATCTAATGCCGGAGAAGTCATTGGTGGAATACTTTTTTTTGGGGGTGCAATAACAGTCTTAGCCAGTGTACCTACATTCATTAAAGCAGGTCAGACAAAAAGAAAGGCGACGCAAATTGCCTATGAATACCGGTCATTACAACTGGATCCTAGCTTTGTAGGATCTAATCACGAACATGCCCTGGTTGTCAGAATTGCTTTGGAATAACTCAGACCCCATGCGATTAAGTTTTTTATTCTCCTCATCCAAAACTCTCAAATCATGAAAAAGCTAATATTCTTAATGATCGCTTCCTTGTTGTTCAGTATTGCACAAGGTCAAAACCAGGTCGAACCT
>JAHHJQ010000405.1 GCA_018680005.1 Bacteroidia bacterium
CATCTCATTAATGGGAATGTCAATATTCAACCTTTTGGAAAGTCGGTTCATGACTCTTAGTGTTCGTACACCTTCTGCCAACTCAGGCATAGTTTTCATGACATCTTCGACTTTCTCACCCTGACCAATCCGATAGCCAAATGTAAAGTTTCGACTTGTTTTAGAATTAGCTGTTGCGATCAGATCTCCAATACCTGCTGTCCCCAGAAATGAATAACTAGAAGCTCCTACCGCTTTACCAAATTGGATCATTTCGGTTAAACCGCGAGTAAGCATCATGGCCTGAACATTTTTGCCATAACCAGACCCTTCTAATAAGCCGGCACCTATCGCCAATGGATTCTTTAAAATACCGCTCAATTCAGCACCCAGAATGTCGTGGGTGCCAAAAACGAAAAATTTTGAGCTTTTCAACACGGCTTTGCCCAATTTGATAACCTCATCGAACTCACTTCCTATGACTGTTGCTGTAGGCTGTCCTGATAGAATTTCTGCAGCCAGATTAGGACCTGCTAGACAACCAATTTTAAGTACCGCACTTTCTTGTGCAATTACCTGACTCATCGTAAAAACATCTTCTCGATCAATTTCAGCCGTAAGCAACTGTTCGTCTGTCAATCCTTGAAGATCAAATCCTTTTGTGGCATGAATGATTGTATGATAAGGTCGCAGATAAGGTGCGAAATCACGAATCATATTTCGAAAACTTTTTGAAGGCACCATTGGAAACAACAATTGGCAGCGGCCGGATACTTCTTCAATACTTGCTGTGGCCTTTATTCGAGAATTAAGCTTATATCCTCTGCAGGTATTGTGATCATTGATACTTATGACCGTATCACGATTCCGCGCATATAAGAGAACGTCCTCATTGTGACTCAATAAAGAAGCAATGGTTACACCAAAACTACCACTACCAATTACACCAATAGTTCTTCCTTCAGACATGGATTATTGATTATAGGAAACACAAATTAATACCTTCCTCTATCTTGAAGGCTCTATTGCGTCAGAATTAATTATATGGATCCATTCATCTATACTTTTGGCCTTAGCGATGTGATATTCTCCAATAGCCGTTCGGCGGAGCGATTGCAGGTATGCACCAGATTCAAGTGCTTGCCCAAGGTCATGAGCAATTGATCTGATATAAGTTCCTTTGGAGCATTCAATTTCAAAACTGATTTCATCTACACCATCAAATTCGAAATCAAATTGCTTAATCTGCACTGTTCTTGGAGCTCGCTCTACTTGAATTCCCCTACGGGCCGATTCGTATAATCTCCTTCCTCCAATTTTCACAGCAGAGAACATTGGAGGTAGTTGTTGTATCTCTCCTTTGAACTGTGATTGAATAATTTTTCTAATAAGATCATCATTTATATGTTCAACAGGAAAGTCAGCATCAATTTCTGTTTCCAAATCGAAAGAGGGACGACTTGCACCCACCTTAACTACTCCAGTATAGACTTTGGATAGGTTTTGAACCTCTTCAATCCTCTTGGTAAATTTTCCAGTCATAATGATCAAAAGTCCCGTAGCCTTGGGATCCAATGTCCCAGCATGGCCCACTTTTATCTTTCTGATATCCAACTTCTTCTTAATGGTATTGCGAATTTTATTGACTACATCAAATGATGTCCAATCCAAAGGTTTGTCTACCAGAAGAATTTGTCCTGAGAGAAAGTCCATATAGGTATATTAGATCATTTCCAAAACAAAAAGAAATATAGCAACTGCAAAACAGTAAAAACTAAAATATCTGAGTTTTGCATTTTTAACTAAAATGATCATCCATTTGCAGGCGAGCATCCCTGTAATAAATGCAACAAAAAAACCGAGAACAAGTGCTAACCATCCCGTTTCAGAATCAGCGATGGATCCCGAAGAAAGGTCAAGTATCATCTTTCCTACAATCAATGGGACGACCATAAGAAATGAAAATCTTGCGGCTTGTTCCCTATCGATATTGAGAATTACAGAAGTAGCAATTGTTGCTCCGGATCTTGAAATACCTGGGGCAATGGCCAAAGCCTGGGCGATCCCGACAAGAAATGCATTGTTATTCGTGACCTTAGTAGCAGTGGGTTTCGTCTTGTCGGCTAGAATTAACAATAGGCCGGTAACAATGAGCATATAGGCCACCAAAATGATTTCGCCTGAAAACATCATCTCAATTTGACTTTCCATGAGTAATGCCGCAGCTGTTGCTGGTATCATTGAAATAATGATTGCCAAGGTAAATCGCGAATGCTCGTTATTCTTAAACTCAAACAGACCCCGAAGTAATTTCCCTATATCTTTCCAAAAGACAACCACTGTACTCATAGCTGTACCAAAATGGAGGACTACGGTAAGTAATATTGACTCTTCAGCGCCTAGGTCTGTCCCAAAGAAATACTTGGCAATCTCGATATGTCCACTACTGCTAACTGGCAAGAATTCGGTCAGACCCTGGACTATCCCTAGAATGACAGCAAGAAGATTTTCAGACATTGAGATTGGCTAGGGTTTATGCCTTTTTGAAGATGGCAAAAATTTGGGCGACAAGACCAGCAATAAGAAGAATTGGTGCCAGAACAGTCCGACGCCAACCGTAGATTATACTTTCATCCCAAACGTTGGGATCATCCATTCCTCCACCACTCATGGCCACAAAACCCAAAGCCATTAATATGACACCCCCTATCATATACATATAATTTGTCCGGCCAAAAAGCAATGGCTGTTGTTTTTGGGATTTAGATACTTTAGTTCTGGAAACTGTGGGTTTGAGAGTCTTTTGAGATGTACTTCCGGAACTTACAGAAACTACCTTTTTCTTTTTTACAGGTGCTTTTTTCTTACTCATCCAGGGGTAATAGTTTTATTCGATCGCCAAAAGTACAATGAATCATCCGATTAGCAATAATTTTGTTAGGAGTCGTCTATCCATATAGATCGTCAAGATCCATTTTTAGATATCTATTCACGATTACATACGAACTAACGATGGAGATAGTTATAGATATCACCAATAAAAACACGGAAACCTTACCCAGAATTGTCCATGCTTGAAGCATATTGAATGAAGAAACTTGAGGGTAGGAAACAAAAAGTAAGATTCCGATGCCGAGAATCGCTATCAAGGCGGCAATTGCCGCAACACCAATAGCAGACTTAACAAATGGCTTTGTAATTATCCAGGGTAAGGCGCCGACCAGCTGCATTTTTCGAATCTTAAATCTTTCAGAATAGATGGATAACCTGGTATTG
>JAHHJQ010000412.1 GCA_018680005.1 Bacteroidia bacterium
CTATAAAGGCGTCCATATTCTATTTTTCTTTTTGAATGATTTTAGGATGCAGTTTCAAATCTGGATATACAACTTCCACCGATGATCTCGTCCTCCATGTCATAGTTGATAGCTCCTTCTTTGACAGCGTATTTTAGAAAATTCAGCACATTGTTACTGTATAATAAGCTGGCATGTTGAGGCATCGTATCGGCCAAATTCGAATTTCCGATTATAGTCACACCATGATGGCTGATGACTTTGTCATCTTCTGATACCTCGCAATTGCCACCAGTGGATGAAGCCAGATCAACGACAACAGACCCTGTCCGCATTTTTTCAACTGTTGATTTTGGAAGCAGCATTGGTGCCTTTCGTCCTCGTACCTGAGCAGTTGTAATAATCACATCCGCCTGCGTGGCTCGCTCCTGGACATGTTCTCGTTGTCGCTGCAGAAACTCCTCAGATTGCTCGACTGCATATCCTCCGGCTCCGGTATCTTCTGCAGCACCTTCTACCTCTATGAATTTTGCTCCAAGACTGAGAATCTCTTCCTTCGCTGCTGAACGCACATCGGATGCTTCCACCATGGCACCAAGTCGTTTGGCAGTAGCTATGGCTTGTAATCCAGCTACTCCCGCACCAAGCACCACTACCTTTGCCGGTCTGATACTTCCAGCTGCCGTGATCATCATGGGGAAATATCTTGGCAGGTGATCGGCGGCTGTGAGTACAGACTTATAACCTGCTATAGAAGCCATTGATGACAAGACATCCATGGATTGCGCCAGTGTGGTACGAGGAATCATGTCCATACTAAAAGCATTGATATCGAGTTTGTCCAGCGCTGCCTTGACACTTTCATCATTATAGGGTTGGAACATACTGATGATGGCAGCTCCTTTCTTCATTTGCTTCATTTCATCCGATGCAATCGGATTGATACAAATGACCAGGTCTGCATTTTTCAAAACTTCATCGCGGCCTGTCAATTTTCCATAATCCTGGAATTGATCATCTGTGATACTCGCATTGACCCCAAGACCTTTTTCAAAAATATATTCGACCCCCTCAAGTTTTGATTTGGTAATGCTATCAGGCACTATCGCAACTCTTGCATCTGCTGATTCTTTTAGGACTCCTATGACCATAGTCTGTCTTAAATGGTGATTAAAAAGTTACGAATATATAAAATGTCTTAACCAAACTGGATCAGACAAGTCTTCCTGGTAAGAATGTTTAAATTCAAAGGTTAATCGGTTATTTTGCAGAATGAATTTTTCGAAAGAAGAACTTCAACGATACAGCCGTCATCTGGCCATCCCCGAATTCGGTATTGAAACTCAGGAATCGCTTAAATCCGGGAGTGTGCTTGTCGTTGGAGCTGGCGGATTGGGCAGTCCGCTGCTTTACTATCTGGCAGCTGCAGGAATTGGAAAAATCGGGATTGTAGAATTTGACACTGTTGACATTAGCAACTTACAAAGACAAATATTATACAGCACAGATGATGTAGGAAAGTCGAAGGCTCAAACTGCCAGGGAGCGAATTCAATCTATAAACCCACATATAGAAGTTATTCTGCATGAAACCAGACTGACGGAAGAGAATGCCAGGGAATTGATTCGTCAATATGATGTCGTTGCTGACGGCACGGACAACTTTGATACGCGATATCTCGTCAATGACACTTGTGTTCTCGAAGGCAAAACCAATGTATATGCCTCGGTACTTAGATTTGAAGGACAGGCGTCGGTATTCAATTTTGAATTCTCTGATGAGACCAGGGGGCCGAACTATCGAGATCTTTATCCAACTCCACCACCAGCAAGCCTGATACCCAATTGCGCTGAAGGTGGGGTTCTTGGCGTTTTGCCCGGTATCATGGGGAGTATTCAGGCTACGGAGGTGATCAAGGTTTTGGCAGGCATTGGCGAACCTTTGGTAGGGCGACTGTTTATCTTAGATGCACTAACATTCACTACACGAATCCTCAATTTTAAAAAGCGTGCAAGTCATGACCTGGACTCACATAAAGACGAAATAACTGATGTTAAAGAACAATCGGATACCTTATTACCTGAGCTCTCTCCAATGGATTTAAAGGAAAGGATAGCTAAAAAGCCAGGTCAGGTCCAACTAATCGATGTCAGAGATCCATGGGAATATGAAGCCGATCATTTAGATGCAATCAATATTCCGCTGGCGGAAATCATGCTTGAACTGGAGGCGATTGAAAAAAATAACATGGTAGTTGTCTACTGCAATTCCGGCCAAAGAGGTAGACAGGCACTCATGTTTCTGTCCGATTTGTTACCCGAAGTGAAAGCATACAATCTGGCTGGAGGACTGGATGCCTGGAAAAAAGAAGTCAACGCAAAAGCGTGATATCACCTGAAATGGTTCTTTCCTGATCGTCTAAACCAACTATGGTCGCTTGCCAAATATATACACCCGGATTCAAGGCCTTGCCGTTACCGGCACCGTTCCAGCCATAGGATTCATCATTAACCGATCCTTCCTGCTGAATAAATTGGCGGTTACCCCAACGATCATAGATGCTAAAATTCTTGAAAAGATAATTCTTCTTGCTTTGAAGATAGAATATATCATTATGGCCGTCACCATTAGGGCTGAATGCATTGGGGATGTAGTGCTTAATATCTTCAACCGAAGCATAAAGTTCATCGGTTGCAATACATCCATCTGCATTACGAACTGTGATCTGAACCCCCATATCCAATGGAATACGGGCAGTGGTCTCCATACAGGTATAGCATTCCATAACTTTAAAAGTGTTGAGTTCTGACCATATAACGGTTCGAATATCGCTTGAGGACTCAATCAAAGGAGATAATTCAATTTTTTGATCCTTATCCACAATTCTATCTTCTCCCAATTCCACATCGACATAAGCAGATGCAACGCGATATCGTATCCGACCTGTACCACAATTTCCCGTAATTGTCACATCGTAAGTTCCTGTATTAACTATGTCTATATGTTCACTGACTGCACCGGTTGACCACTCCATTCCTAAGGAACCAATGACATTAGGATTAAGCTGGAGGATGTCTCCCTGGCAGAGTATGACATCTTCCATGCGATCAAGGTTTTTGATTTTTTCAATTAAAAAACCGGTCCTATCCCCAACGATAGAAGTGACCGGATCATCAGATGGCAATGGTTCAACAAGATTAGATCTTGAATCGGGATTTTCTTGTGTTAGCCAGGCCTGATTCTCATAGTATCCTGGCTGTACGTTCTCGTCAATATATACGGTATATACAATGCTATCTTCTCCTATTGGCAAATCAAAATCCGTGAAGGAAATGGTCCGATAATTTGATGAAAGGTGGCTTATTGCTACAAATGGATTGTAATCTACTGATTTTACCGTCATCCCAATTGGCAATGTATCAACCAGAGCAAGACCAGTTTGAATTAAAGGTGTGCGATTGATGAGTTTAATTACAAATTGAGCTTCGGTGCAAGCATATTGATTTTTGTTGTTAATAGATTGTTGCATTTGTACTTTGAAAGGACAAGAACATCCATCCTGACTGCCATAGTCATCGACATGGGAGACATAATCAGCCACACCAGTCTCCGTATCAAATTCATATAGCTTATTGCTACCAAAATCTTCGTCCGATATGCTGAAGCCATACAAGTGACCTTCATGATCAAAAAATATGGAAGGCACTACACCAATATCTTCAGAATATACCTGTTCCGAGAATAAGGAAATGTGCCCATCCTCAATATCAACCCGCATCATTTTATTCGATACTCTATCAAATCCATAAAGAATCCCGGTTGTGGGATGAAATGCTATATCTGCACAGATTACATATTCATCTGTCCCGTTTATGGATAATGGAATCATTTCCGTATGATAGTTCGGGTCAGATAAGTCAATGATAGCCAACAGGTTACTTTGTTCCTCTATTCCGTAACCGAGCACAATCATATGATCACCATCAGGATGAATATCTCCTGCAACAAAGTTCAATGATTCCGGCAACGGTAGAACCTTCTCTTTACTTAGACTCAGGTCTTCATCGATCTTGAACAACTCGTAAGGCGAAGCCAATCGCAATCCGTATAGACTATTGTCCTCGGGGCGGTAACACATTGCATTTAGACGATGCCCTCTGTAAATAGCAAGATGTTCGACCTGAAGATTATCTTCATCTGAATCAATATAAAGCTTTTGAAGTGTAGAGATATCAGCGGATTTCTCGATTACACGGTATATACTTCCATTGCAATCAAGAGCAGATTGGCAATAGCATGCCAATGACAATAGGGTGAAAATGAGTGTGTATAGCCTCTTCATGATATGTTCTAATAGGACAAAAAGATCTCAGGGAAGAGGAGGACAACTTATTCTGGTCGAGTATGATTTAGGAAAATAAAATTTGCCAGGAGCAATATAAATATATATTATATATATGTAATTGTCAATTATGATAATACATAAAAAGGCCATTTCTTTCGAAACGGCCTCGTAATAAACTATTATGGGATTCTAATCCGGTCGTTGGGACTAGAAAAAATTATCCTTCAAACAGATAATATGCTATCATGTCTTTTACTTGTTTGTCTTTGGTCAATCTCGGCATCAAATCAAAGAGCACCTGGTGTTGCGTAAATGCTTCAACCAGCGCATCTTCTAATGCATGGTTTGCTTCTTTTCTTTTACCCAGTGCATACAAACATGCAGCCTTCATATACTCAAACTTGAGACTATAGGTAGCCATATCAGCTTCGTCCAATACATCCAAAGCTCTGTAATAATCTTTGCCATGAATCAACATTGTTAGAAAGGCTTCCCATGATGTTTCAACCAGCGGATCTATATCTATGGCGTTGTAAAAAGACTTGAATGCTGCTTTTTTGTCACCTAGTTGATATAGCACCTGACCATAAAGCACATGATAATCTTCGTTGTCCGGATTGAGCCGAATCGCTTTCTTGATATAATTAAGACAGAAGCTATGTGTTTCCAGAAGGGAATAAGCAAGACCAATTTTATAAAACGCCTGATCATTTAATGGATCCTTTTTGACTGCATGTTCCAAAAAGGAAATCGCTCGCTTATAATCCGTTAATTCAATATAGCAGTCCGCTATTTTCACCAAATCATCAGCGGTGAGATCAAATTTCTGGATCATCTCGGAGAATACTTTAAGTGCTTTTCTATAGGACCTCGTATCCAGACATACCGAGATATATTGTCGATGTGCTTCTTCCAGCAGTGGCTCTATCAGAAAGGCATATTCATACGACATTCGTGCCTTCGCATATTTACAATTGTAATAGTATATGTGTCCCAAGGTCAACCAGGCTTGTTCTGAATAAGGATGGCAATCTATCAATTGTTCGATAACAGACTCCGACGTTTCCTGCATCTTATTGATGGAAATCATCCGATTGAAAATTTGATGCACTTCCGGATCATTAGGATAATGACTGAGCGTATCTGAGATAAGATCAAAAGCCTCATCAATCTGATCACTTGAACAAAGGAGGTTACATTTCATCAATATGATCTCCACCTCAAGACCTTGATATTCAAGCTCCAGACACTTATCCAAGAACCCAATACCTGCATTATGATTTCCAATGGCCTGATATGCCTCGCCTATACTTAGGATAATATCTACATTCTGTACATCCTTTTGATGCGCATCTAGTAGAACTTGGATTGCATTCTCACGAAACCCTTCATCGAAGAGAATCTGTGACTTTTTTTGATAAAGAGGGATACAATGCGTTTGACACCCAATAGCACCATCCAGAATTTGTAGTGCTTTTTCGATTTTAGTAGTGGAAAGTAGTTGATCAACGGCTTGCATGATTACCGTATTCTCAACGGTTGATACCGTTTCTTTTTGTGACAGTACTTTTTGCTCAATCAGCAGATTTTTCAGTGTTTCCCAGTTATCCATAGTTTGATTAGTCATATTCAGTTTTTTCACATTTCTTACTCTTTAAGATACGGAAAGCACACTAAAAGATTCATCACTTATGTCATGCCATAGCTATCTATAAATGTTCATATAAATCTTATTATATTGTTAAATAACTATTTACATATTAGTACTATTTATAATTTATGTTTTTTGATATTTATAATCTCCAGATAATTACTCCAATGATATCATTTCGAAAAAAGTGGCTTATTTCAAATAATAATTTTCACAGTAAATATATACGCATGTATTTATGACTCTATTTGTGACATGATAAAATGACTTTATTAAACTTATGTCACGAATATTGTTGCTATACCTAAGAATCTTACATATAATTGCATAAGAATCTTAGGTATATGGTAAATTCTAAATTATTGCGAGGTAATCTCGAGACAATCGTACTCAAACTTTTGGAGGATCACATGGAGATGTATGGGTACGAAATCACCCAAAAGGTCAAAGATCTGACGCTCAATGAAATCCAATTGACTGAAGGGGCTCTATACCCTATTTTGCACAAACTTGAAGGTGAAGGCATATTGACTACCCGTATTGCGAATATTGGAAACCGAAAGCGCAAATATTATAAGCTCACTCCTGAAGGCAATGATCGGGTCACACAAAAAGTCGACGAATTTGAGGTATTTGTTCAGAGTATGCATCTCATCCTCAATCCTAAACTTGGGTAAACCATGGAGTTAACAAAACAACAAATTCAACATCTTTTCACTTTTGTCCGCAGCAAATATATCCGGTATTATGATGTTCAGCTCGAGTTGGTAGACCATCTAGCCAGTGCTATTGAGGAAGAAATGTCTCAGGAATCAGGTCTCACCTTTGAACAGGCACTCAATCGGGTCTATTCCAGATTCCCGATTACCGGCTTCAATGAATTTTTACAAGAAAAAACCAAAGCTCTGAATAAGTATTGGCGAAGAAGATTCTGGAGCTATATGAAACAATATTTTACCCCGCCAAAAATCATTTTGACGTTATTATTCTCATTCTTCTTCTTCTACACTTCCAATGTACAATTCCATTTTTTTGGCAATGAAGTGAATTTACTTTGGGTTGTATTTATCGCCATAGCACTTGGAGGATTATTCGTTGTGGGTAAATACTTTCCGATCAATCCAAATAAGTCTCGATTACTTTCCAAGATTATTTTCATCCAGCAACTTTCCTACTACATTTTGGGCCCAGTTTACTTCATAGGATATGTCTGGCCACAGTTTCTCGTCAATCATGTGAACATAAATAACATGGTCTTTAATTTTATAATGTCCTTCGTGTGTGCGTTAACGTTGATTGCATTGTCGGGCGCAATGACTGATTTCAGAGTATGGATGCAAGAAGAAATCGAAGAAAGATACAAGGAGTTTAGGGTTGAATTTTGACCTCCTTCGCCAAGCTTCGGTGGATAAAAGTTTAAATTTTGAATGGCGAGACGAATACGCGAATCTTCTACAGGCCCAGGGCGCTCGACGAATTTTTCATTGATGATTTTTGAATTGGACACTTGACCTCTTTCAGCAAGCTTCAAGCGGCTAAAATTGCTAGTTTTTTTTGGATTGCCGATTAAAATGAAAACCTTGAATCCATTAATTCTGGTTAACTAAAAGACAAATTATTTAGCTTAGATAATCTAACCTCTCTGA